>CADBUF010000044.1 GCA_902797795.1 uncultured Erysipelotrichaceae bacterium | reverse complement strand
TCTTTATCCAATTGAAATTAAGAAAAAAGATATGCCAACAGCAAGTGATGCCTCTGCTTTTGATGTTTTGGATAAGGACATAGAAAAGCATAGAGGAATGGGTGTAATCATTTCTTCAAATTCAAACAAAGTATTATTGAGAGATAATTTGATTTGTTTGCCTTTTGAATATATTTGATTTTGAAACGTTATCACGATTGTGATTCGCCATACAAATGGCTCCGTGGAATTGTTATCTATGGGTTAATGAAATTGAAAGAAAAACTTAAAAATATAAACTCAGTTTCATACGAAGACATTATTTCTGCTTAACTGGCTAGCGTGATATAACAAAAGTGTTTTTATTGCATTGGCCGTATAGGTACTTGCAAAATCAATGCATTGGTTGTGTAGGCAAAAAAACATTCTCAAAAATTGATACCAATTTGTAGTAAAAAAAGTTGGTGTTTTTTTGTATATTTTTTAAAAGTTAACAAACAACATATTTGAAAAAGTTGTTAACTCATCTAAATAAATTTATTTATAGTACTATTTGTGTATTTATCATTTTTGATATAAACTTAAAGCATACTTTAAACATACTAAAGGAGTTTAACTATGAAAACTAGAAGACTTTTAGCGTTATTAGCGTTACTTGCTTTACCACTCGCAAGTTGTGGTAATAGTGGCTCTAATGATTCAAATCCTTCCTCAGGAGGAAATACTCCAGTTCAACCTGGCGGAGAAGGTGGAGAAGGTGAAGGCCAAGGCCAAGGCGGTCAAGGCGGAGAAAGCCAAGGCGGCGAGGGCCAAGGCGGTGAAGGATCTGGCGGAGAAGGTCAGGGCAGCGAAGGATCTGGCGGAGAAGGCGGAGAAGGCTCCGGTGGTGAAGGCGGAGAAGGAGATGTTGTCCTTTTCCCAAGTGAAGAAATCGCTACTGATTTAGCCAAATCCGGTGTTAGTGATGTTCTCCCACCATATTCTGGAGAAGCTGCTAACTACATTTATATACCTGAATATAGACAATTACTTGTTTCTACCACCGAAGGAACTAAAGAAGGCGAAGAAGCATTTGTTGCTGGATATGTTGCTGATTTATTAGCAGCCGGATACACCGAAGGTGAAGAAGATGAATATGGTGATATGCACTATATTTCTCCTAACGGCGAACTTGATGTTTGCGTTTGGGGCGGTAGTGCTGTTGGTAATGAAGGCTACGTTGTTGTTGATATCGTTGTTATTGGTGAAGAACAAGGATCAAGCGAATTCCCAAGCGAAGAAATCGCAACTGATTTAGCCAAAGATGAAGTTACTGACACTCTCCCAGTGTTCTCTGGAGAAGCCAAAGGCTTTGATTATTATTCTGGTGAAGACGGAAAACAATTAACGATTTTTGTTGCTGATGATAGCTCTGAAGCAGCAACAATCGCTCAATATCAAGCTGATTTAATTAATGCTAGTTATACTGAAGCTGGTTTAGATGAATATGGTGATATGCATTACACCTCGCCTAATGGCCAAATTGATGTTTGTGCTTGGGCTGGTAGTGATATCAGTTATGATGGTTATGTCTTTGTAGACATTGTACTTAATAATGGTCAAGGTGGTGGACAAGGACAAAGTCAAGAATTTGATGGTACTTTAGTCAATACTTTCAATATTGATGACTTCTCACAAGTAGCCGCAGTTGATGGTAACGCTAGTGAATATTCACAATACTTAAACGGTATCCATTTCCTTGGTTATGGTGCGATTACTGATCAAAATGTTAGGGTTTATGCTGGCAATACGTTAACCATTACTGCTCCTGAAGGATATAAACTTGTAAATATCGAATTTACATGTATCGCTGAAGATGATGCCAAATATGGTCCAGGATGTTTCACTGCTGATGTTGGTGAATATGCGTATGCAGGTAATGTTGGATCTTGGACAGGTGAAGCTAATTCTGTTATCTTTAACGCTGGTAAACAAGTAAGATTCACGTCCGTTAAGGTTGTACTTGCTGAAGGTGAAGCTGAAGGCGGACAAGGCGGAGAAGAAGGTGGCGAAGGTGGAGAAGAAGTCGAATTACTCGAAGAATTCCCTGCTAAAGAAATTAATGACGTTTTAACTCTTTCTGAACTTACTGACACCATTCCAGATTATAGTGGTAACGCTTTAGGATATGGCTATAACATTGATGAAGAAGGCATTCAAATCTTTATCGCTGTTGCTGATGGAGAAACTGCCGCAGACGCTATTAAAGCATATCAAGCTGATTTATTAGCGGCTAATTATACTGAAGACGGTGAAGATGAATATGGTGATATGAATTATCTATCACCTAATGGTGAAATCTATGTCTGCGTCTGGGATTCTGCTGAAGTCGAAATTGAAGGCTTTGCGGTTATTGATATCTATTTAGCCGATGAAGGTGGCGAAGGTGGCGAAGAAGGTGGACATCAAGAAGAATTTGATGGTTCTTTAGTTAGTACTTTCTCAGTTGATGATTTCACACCTGTCGTTGCAGAGAGCAACGCTGGATCAGAAATCTCTGATACCCTTAATGGCATTCATTTCCAAGGCGCTGGTGCGGTTGGCGAACAAGTTAGAATTTACGCTGGTGCTTCATTAACCATTACTGCTCCTGAAGGAATGAAAATTGAAAAGATTGAATTTACATGTACCGTAGAAGGTGATGCCAAATATGGTCCAGGATGTTTTGCTGCTGATGTTGGTGAATATGCTTATGAAGGTTCTGTTGGTACTTGGACTGGTTTAAATGAAGAAGTTACTTTCTCTGCTACTAAACAAGTTAGAATTACTTCTGTTACAGTCACTTTAGCGGAAGATGGCTCACAAGGTTCTTCTGGTGAAGAAGGACAAGGTGGCGAAAACCCAGGTGAAGTCGATCCAAGTAATCCAGGCTCTGGCTCTGGTGAACAAGGTTCTGGAGAAGAAGGTCAAGGTGGTGGAAGCCAAGGCGGAGAAGAATTAAGTGGAACAACCAAGTCCTTCTCAATTAGTGACTTTGAACAAGTTGTTGCCGCAACAAGTAGTGGTAGTCAATATAATCAAACAATTGACGGTGTCAATTTCAATGGTGTTGGTGCAATTACTGATCAAAACGTAAGAGTGTACGCTGGTAAATCTTTAACCATTACTGCTCCTGAAGGAAAAGAAATCGTGAAGATTGAAATCACATGTACTGCTGACGTTAGTAGCGAAAAATATAGTCCTGATCATTTATCTTCTGATGTTGGAAATTATTCCGCTGAAGGTAATGTTGGCACTTGGACTGGTTCTGCTAATTCCGTGACATTCACTGCTAATAAGCAAGTTAGAATTACAGCTATTGTTATTACATTTGCAGAATAATATAAATATTAACCTTATAGACTAGGAAAAATTTATTCCTAGTCTTTTCTTATACGTTTTAATGTAGAATATAACTAGAGGACTCCTATATGAGCTATACAAGAAATGAGATACATGAGATTGTTCTTTCTCAACGTGAATTTTTTCTATCTGGAAAAACACTAGATGTTAAATTTAGAAAAGAACAATTAAGAAAACTAAAAAAGATGATTTTAGATCATCAAAAAGAATTAGAGGAAGCTTTATATGTTGATTTAGCTAGAAGTGAGGCTGAAGCATTCTTTTGCGATATTGGTAGTACAGTCATGGAAATTAACGAATATCTTAAAGATGTTCGTAAATGGAATAAACCAGAAACACATTTCTCTGGTTTAGCAGCTTTCCCTTCTATATTCACTAAAGTTTATAAAATCCCTTATGGAGTCACTTTAATTATTTCTCCTTTTAATTTCCCTATCCTTCTTTCTTTAGGTGTTCTAGCAGCCTCTATTAGTGGAGGAAATACTGCTCTAATTAAAATGTCCTCTAAATCAAAGAAAACCACTGAAGTAGTAAAAAGAATTGTGAGTGAGACATTCCCTTCTAATTACATCACTGTCATTGATGGGGGACATGATGTCGCGGATTATTGTTTACAGGAAAGAGTCGACAAGATTTTCTACACTGGTTCTCCTAATGTTGCTAAACATGTCATGGAAGAAGCAAGTAAGAACTTAACTCCTGTCGCTTTAGAATTAGGTGGAGAAACAGGTAACTGGTGTATCGTTAGAAAAGATGCGAATTTAAAGGACGCCGCTAGAAAGATTGCCTTCTTTAAAATCTGTAATAGTGGACAAGTTTGTATCAATATCAATCAAGTGGCGGTCGCTAAAGAAGTGGCGATACCGTTTATAGAAGAACTTAAAAAGGCAATCATCAAGCAAATTGGAGAAAATCCTCATTTAAATGAGGAATATCCAAAACTAATCTCTCATAGTGCTTATTTAAAGATTGAAGAAGAGGCAAATCAATATAAAGATAGAATTATTTTTGGAGGAGTAGGAGATGAAAGTAAAGACAAATATTCTCCTACCATCATTTATCCAGTTGATATTAATGAAGAAATTGTAAATCATGAAATCTTTGGACCACTTCTTCCTATTGTTCCTTTTGAAGAAGAAAAAATTGATGAATTATTAGACACAATTAGTCGTAGAGAACATGGCTTAGCTTTATATATCTTTACTAAAAACAAGAAATGGGCTAAACGAGTAATGCGTACTCAACAATATGGTGGTGGTTGCATTAACGAAGTATGTTTACATATTATGGTCAAAGGTGTTCCATTTAATGGAACTGGTCATTCTGGTATGGGGGCCTATCACGGGATATGGGGATTTAAAGAATTCACTCATCCTTCGACAGTGCTATTTGGTCATACACATTTCAATCTCTCTTTAAGAGAACATCCTTATACGAAAAAGAAAAAGAAAATGTTTTCTAAGTTTTTAAAATAGGAGTTTATTTATGTGGTGGATATGTTTAATATTTATGGTTTTAGCGGGTTTACTTCTCCCATATTATTTAAAAGAAAAGATTAAATCTTATTCCGTTAAATCAGTATTAATTAAGACTGCTATTTCTATTTTATTTGTCGCAGTTGCTATTTATTCAGCTTATGTTAGTAAAGGACACAAATTATCTCCTTTTGTGATTATCGGGTTACTATTTGGATTAACTGGAGATATTTGGCTAGATCTTAAATATGTATATCCAAAAGATGACAAGATTTATAGCTACGCGGGATTCATTGTATTTGGAATTGGTCATGTCCTTTTTATCACTGGTTTATATCTTGAATTCTTTAATAAGGCGAATGTTTTATATATCATCATTCCTCTTATTTTAGCGGGGTTCTGTGGGGTTTTGACCCAAATACTAGCAAAACCACTAAAACTAAATTATGGTGATATGAAGTGGATTGTCTTTATCTATTCACTCACTTTATTCTCTCTTCCATTATGCTCAGGAAGCTTACTTTTATTACATGGCTTTAATAACACGACATTAACGTTGATATTTGCTGGAGGATTACTCTTTGCGATTTCTGATTTGGTGTTAAGTGGAACATATTTTGGTAAAGGACATGAAACGCCATTAGATTTTATTTGTAATTATTTAACTTATTATCCGGCGCAATTTCTTATCGCCTTCTCCATCTTCTTTTTGTAAAATAGATAGCAATTATGAGAGCTGTATTTGAAACTGGTTTCTATTATTTATATCTTCTCTTTATTCTTGCTTTAGGAATATTTCTTTTAATCAAAAGTAAGAAAAACAAGAAATATACCTTATTCGCTTTAGCGTGTCTATTATTAGGCTTCGGTGATGCCTTTCATCTTATCCCTCGAGCGATTGGTTTATATACAAAAACATTAGATAACCCAGGTAAAGATTTAGCGACTTATTTAGGCGTTGGTAAACTCATCACATCAATCACAATGACCTTCTTCTATTTATTCTTATATCTATTCATTTATGAAAGAATTGGAAAGAAAAGAAATCAATTTATTGATTTAGGTGTCATCGCTTTAATAATAACAAGATTAGTGTTATGCGCTTTGCCAGATAATAAGTGGAGTAAAAATGGAGCGGGTGTTTCTATTTGGTGGCCAATAGGAAGAAATATTCCTTTTGTTCTTCTAGGAATTCTAATTATTGTTTTATGCTTTATCTATTTACGTAAGATCAAATATTATCGCTTCCTATATTTAGCAATTATTCTTTCTTTTGGCTTTTATCTACCAGTCGTTATTTGGGCTAGTGAATATAGCTGGGTAGGAATGCTCATGCTACCGAAAACAATTTGCTATATCGCGATCGCGATAATGGGATACCTTGATTATCGCAGTGATCAAAAATCTAATTAATATGGATTGTGTATTTTGTTCGATCATCAAAGAAGATAAAAACATCCTTTTTAAAAACGATTTAGCGGTCGCTTTTTTTGATGGGATGCCAGTGAGTAAAGGCCACACCTTAATCATCCCTATTAGACACGTTAGAACTTTCTTTGATTTAACAAAAGAAGAAGTAGTTGCGATCTATGAACTCGTGATAGAAGTGAAAAACTATTTAGACGACTTATATCATCCAGATGGATATAATATTGGCTTTAATGTCGAAGAGGCTGGTGGACAAAGTGTTTATCATTGTCACATGCATGTTATTCCTCGATATCTTGGAGACACCCCTCATCCAAGAGGTGGAATTAGAAAAATTATTAAAATATAAACAAAAAAGAGACTTACATGAGTCTCTTTCTCTTTAAGTAAACCTTACTATCTAATCACGAATGTTAAGACCACCATTAAGCTAGCAACAGTAGTAGCGGTAATTGGTGAAAAAACAATCTTTTTAATCGCATCTAATTTCCAGTTATATTTAACTGCTAAGACCTTAACACCATAGAGAATCGCGCCAAAGGCAAAGGTATATAAAATAGCGACCATATTGAATTTAAAGACATAGTCTTCAAAGTTAGCGATAACAACACTTCTATAAGAATTGACAACGTCCACTCTTAATAAAGTAGAGATTGCTAAATAAGCAGTATTAGCGATAATAAACGCTCCTAAACCTTTAAAAGAGAGGACTTCTTTAGGTCTAATTGCAAATAAGGTAGCCGCCATAACTGCGCTTTCAAGAAGAATATAATAAACTGGATTAAATGAGAGATGGAAAATTCCACAAACAATCGCTTTAATAGAAGCTGCTAAAATCCCCATATAAATAGAAGAGAGGAATGATCCGCTTCTTTTATAGCAAGCGCCCATAAGCATGAAAGCGATAGGAACCATGATAGTAGTGCTACAAGCATACATTCCTAAACTTTTAACGTGTAACAAGGTTCCTAGTGTTGCTTCTAAGATGCCCCAAAGGCCACCAAAAAGCAAAACTGAAAATAAAATGTTAAGTGCTCTTGTTTTCTTTTCCATAAATGATATCCTCGTTTATCTATTTTATCGTAGTTGTTATTCTATTAACAACATATTTTAAATTTGATAGACCACAGTTAATCCGTAAATGCTCGTTTTCTTATTGGTGGATGCAATATTTTTGATTTCCCAACTTGTGGAATTAATTTCAAATTCTTTGACCATCGCTCCATCATCTTTATAATCCATTGGGGTGATTGACGAGTCATGAGCAACTTTTTCTTCTCCATTTGCTAATACTTGGAAGTTAGCCCCTTTCTTTCCCCAGAAATCTAAGATGATACGGCTTACATAATATGTAGAAGCGCTTTTGATATATCCTTCTCCTTGAAGAATGATTTCCATGACTTCGGTTCCAAGCTTTGTATAGCTACCTTCACTGATGGTAAAGATATATTCAACATCATCCTTTTCTTGAGATTTGATTCCTACGTTAGTGATTACGGTACTTTCTGTGCCAATCAATGTGGAATTGTTAGCAGTCAACTTTGAGCTATAGTGTGGAGTCGTTAGTGGGGGGAGCGCTGGTTCTTCATCTTTACAAGACACTAGAGCTAGCGCAAGTAGTGGTAAAACAAATAATTTTTTCATTGTGATAATCCTCTTTCGCTAACTAATTAATCACATTTTTTAACGATGAAAAAGACTTATTTTTGGCCTCGCGTATGCGGTCATTAACCTTGAATGACGCGCACAAAATAAAAAATTTTTTTGTGGTATTAATTTTATTAACTCTTTTACAATATAGAGGAAGGTTTTAACCAATGATTGATTTATATAAGAAGATTACGGAAATCCAAAAAGAAGGTAACGATTTAGTGATTGTTACTGTCACTGAAAAAAAAGGAATGGGACCTGCTGATGTCGGTAAAAAGATGGTCGTTAGTGAAGACGGCTCTGCTTATGGGACAGTAGGAGGAGGAGCGATTGAATTTTACGCTCGAGAAAAGGCTAAAGACGTGATCAAAATGAGAAAATCATTTTCTGAAAAATATCTTCTCCATGACCGTGAAGTTTCTGTTGATGATGGTGAAATTCAACTTAATATGGCGTGTGGAGGAAGAGCAACTTTATTTTATGAATTTGTTGGACCTAAACAATATGTTTATATTTTTGGAGCAGGACACTGCGGAGCAGCGTTAGCGAAAGTCTTAAAACCTCTAAATTTCTATGTCACTATTATTGATGAAAGACAAGTGGTTATCGACCAACTCGATGATAGCGCAGATAAGAAAGTAACGATGGGTTTTGTGGAATTCATTGAGAAAGTTGGTTTAAAAGATAATGCCTATATTGTGGTTTGTACTCCAAGCCATCAAAACGACTACCATGTTTTAAACAAAATCTTAGAAAAAAAATATCATCCAGCTTACTTTGGTATGCTTTGTTCGCAAAAGAAAATCAGCGATTACCTCGCTAAAGCGTATGAGACATATGGAGAAAATATTGATCTCACTAATTTCTATTCTCCAATTGGATTAAATATTGGTGGTAACTCTCCTGAAGAAATTGCAATATCGATATCTGGTGAGATGCTTTCCGTTTTTTACGGAAAAAGTAAATATAACGCTCACCTTAGAGATAAAGGCGCTAAAAAAGTTGAAGACAAATAAATAATATTATTCTCTCGAGTTATAAACTTGAGAGATTTTTTTAAATTATTTATGGTTAAATTTAGTTTCATAAGATAAACTTATTCTATGAGAATACTTCTTACTAACGATGATGGATATTTCTCCGCAGGTATCAATCTTATTTATGATTTACTCTCTAAGGAGCATGAAGTGATAATTATTGCTCCTAGTGAAGTGATGTCTGCTAAAAGCGTTTCCATCATCTTAGGAAAACCAGTAGCGGTGAAACAAATTAATGACCATACCTTTATGATGGATGGAACCCCTGCTGATTGTGTGGCCTTTGGTTTATCTTCTCTTAACAAGAAATTTGATCTTGTTGTGAGTGGATGCAATCATGGCTTCAATATTTCTTATGACACGATGTATAGTGGGACCATTGGAGCAGCTTTACAAGCTCTTACTTATGAAGTTCCCGCTATTGCCGTTAGTGCAGAAAATAACTTTGACATCGTAAAAGAGAATTTTCTCGAATTATTCGCTTACATCATTAACGAAAACCTTTTATCAAAAGAATATCTTCTCAATATCAACTTCCCTCTAGGAGAAGTGGCTCTTGGCAAGAAATTCACTCACATCTATTATCGTAAAGAAACAACTTATTATTTATCCACTCCCAAAGGATATTTTGCGACTCGTAATCTTAACGATGATCAATGTATTGATAAGGATAGTGACGTATATTGCGTCCATCATGGATATATATCCATTACAAAATTAAAAAAGACACTTGATATGTAGGAGGAATCAAATATGAGTGAAGTGACATTAAAAGACGGACAACAAGTTAAACAAAAGAAACACAAGAAGAAACATTATTGGTGGAGATATCTACTCACCTTCTTTGGTGGTTTCTTATTCTGCTTAGGAGCGATTGGTGGAGGAGCAGCAATTTTTGCTACTGTCTTATCCACTCGTGATGTTGCAAAAATGGCTGGTGTCCCTGCTGATAAATATTTAGCGTCCACCTATTTGGACGACACTCTTCTTAATTCCATCATGAGAATTGCTGATCACAAATTTGAAAATTTAGGTGATATCGAAGATATCTCTCCATATATCAAAACGCTCATTGAAGATTTAAACACTGATGTATTAGAACCAAATCTACATTTCTCCTTAGATTGGAACGAACTCAAAACCAAACCATTTACTAAAGCTGAAGATGATACTGTCACTGTCACTTTAGCGGACTATATTCCAAAAGCCTTTAAAGATGGTATTAAACTCGTGAGCTTTGTTGGTGATGGAACCGGTGAGAATTTAGACAAAGTAATGAAATATTTCTTATATAACACTTCTAGAGATGCAGATGGAAATATTGTTTATGGTAACGCCTACTCTCTTACTGACATCATTGACAATGATGTATTTAACACCAAGATGGATGATATGAGAATCAAAGATATCGCTGATTTAGATGATTCTCCTTTCTCTGCGCAAATGGGAGATTGGACCATCAAAGATTTCTCTAACAATCCTGATGAGAAAATTAAAACATTAAAAATTGGTCTCCTCTTCAGTGAAGAAGAAGCTAGTGATAACCCTCTTATTCAAACTTTAAGAGGCAAAATTGATGCCTATCACTGCAATAGTTGTGATAAAGACTATGCAGAAAGCGAACTTGAAGCTGGCCATAAATGCCCAGTCCATCACACAACTTTATCTGTCACTCAAAAAGATTGGACCATTAAAGCTTTAACCAATTTTGAAAATATTAATAACTTAAAGATTAACCAAATCCTTGATGTCAGTGAAAGTAGTGGATTACTTAACTCCATTCAAAATTACAAAATCAGAGATTTACAAAATTCTAATTTTGTTGATTCCTTATTAATTAAAGATATTTTCGTTGAACCTACTGGCTTATTAAAGACTTTAGCGGAACGTGATTGCTACACTGAAGAATGGAACCATTATTTTGGTAGCAACAGCTTTAACGATAAACTCTTAGAAGGTGAAGTCAACTATTATAGTGGACATGGTGAACCTACTGATAAAGAATTCAATCCATTAAAACCAAGAGATCTCGTTAATAACTATGATGGTGATGTTTATGTCGATTTAGATGCTTCTCACGCTGATAAACAAGACCTTTGGATTTATGAAAAATACGGTTGGAGACATGTCAGTGGCTTCACTGTTGGTGATTTAAATAACGTTGATAAGATTCTTGAATTAAAAGTCTCTGATGTTTTTAACGATATGAAAGAAGGAGATTTAATCTACACCTTTAAAGATAAATCTTTAAAAGAATTAAGCACAATCGAACCAAATCAATTGAAATTAACAGAAATCTACTCTATTGAACAAATCACTGGTTGGCAAAAAGTTAAAGAAGAAGACAAAGATTTAGTTGTTAACCAATATAGTTCCTCTTTCATTCCTGGTGGACACGCTAACTATTTTGAAGGTGATGCAATTCCTACAGTGAGCGATCCTAGTGGAGCGTTAATTAAAGATGAACCTAATGGAGTCCCTGGTGATTTGTATCACAACACTCATGACGATGACTATTACATCAAAGTGGGTGAAGGTAACCGTTTACTCAGTTCATTGTTTGGAAATAACAATAATGTCACTATTGGCGATTTATCCGACTTTGAAACCATCAAAGGTGTGGAATTAAGTTCTGTTATGGACGCTGATGGTAATCAAATTTTAACTGCTTTATTCTCTTTAAAAGATGAATATGACCAACCAATTAAAGTTACCGTTGGTAATGTTGCGGAAAAGATTAAACTTCTAACCTTAAAAGACGTTGTCACATTTGAAGATCCTGAAAATCGTGGAATCTTAGGTAACATTATTGATAATATTGGTGGCACAAAATTAGATAATCTTTCTAGTGCTTTTGAAGGATTAAAGTTAAACCAAATTTTCACTATTGATAGTCATAGCCCACAAGTTTTACAAAGCTTACAAAATTACACTTTATCCACTTTAAGCGATGGTTTAGATAAATTAATGGTTAAAGATGTGATGAACATCAAAGTTGGTGATATTTATATCGATGATGACGCTTCTATAGGAGAAGAATTATATATTTATCACGAAAATGGTTGGGAGCAAGTTCTTCCTACGGATTATAACAAAGAATATAACGACTACTTTGTCGACACCGTTGATTTAGATGATAACCCAATTATTTGCTATGTTAACGCTGGTAAATGTGAGGTATATCACGGTAATGGTGCTCCAACTCTTGATTCAACTGATTTAGTGGCTCGTGATTCTTTATATGGAGTTAAAGATATTCGTATTAACGACTCTAACGAATTAATTGAAGAACTTAAAAATAATTTAAAACTCAAGGATGTTTGTGATATTGATGACAATTCTCCAGAAGTTTTAAAACAATTAAAGAACACTAAGCTCGTTGATATTTCAGAAAAGGTTAAGAAATTCACGCTTAATGACCTTATTGGCACAAGTATGTCTAGTTCCCCAATCCTTAAAGTTCTTGGTGGAGTCACGGTCTTTGGTGATGGTGATAATAACCTAGAATTTGCTTTAGAACACCTCAATTTATTTGATATCTTAGGCGATCAAGCTTTTGAAGATATAACTAATCCTGATAATGTCAGAAACGCAGTTAAACTTCATATCGAATTAAATGAAGAAGATTTTGAAGGTAATAACCTTACTGGTTCTATCAAAGAATTACATGATACGATTAACTACCGCTACCACAATCGTCCTGGATTAGAAAACACTCAACTCATCGTTGATAAAACCATGAAAGAGATGTTCCTTGATTATGTTACTAATCCATATGGGTATGACCCAGATTATGTCAATGATGCAATTCGTGATGCATATTACGAAGTCACTAACTCTATCATGACTGCTGAACAAGAAGCACAAGTCAAAAATGGAGTCTTCACATTTGAATATTATGGACACAAAGTGACATTAACAAGCTATAAAGCTTGCCGTATCACCGCTTCATTCTGGTTCTTATTTACTGAAGAGGGCGAACACTTTGACAATATTAATGATCGCTTCATCTTACAACATGGTCTTACTTACACGATCAATGATATGTCCAAATTAACCGCTAATATGACCTATCATATTCAAAACGAGACATTATATGATTTAGATGACGCGGGATTCCTTAATTTACCAGATGGATTCAATTTGGATGCGGTCTTAAAAGACTTAGATTACTATACATTCCATATTGATATCCCAGGTAGTGGTAACCCTATTGGCTCCTTAACCATTAAAGGTATTCTTGATATTATTAATGCCTTTATGCCATATATCACCGTACAGCCATAATCACAAAATATATACAATAATTTGAAAATTATTATATAATAGCAACGCAAAGGAAGAAAATAACATGCCATTAGTTAACACAAAAGAAATGTTTGAAAAAGCTTATAAAGGTGGCTACGCCATTGGAGCTTTTAACTGCAACAACATGGAAATCGTTCAAGCGATTACTGAAGCTGCAAAAGAATGTAATTCACCAGTCATTCTTCAAGTTAGTGCTGGAGCAAGAAAATATGCTAAACCAGTCTATTTAAAAAAGATGGTAGAAGCCGCAGTTGAAGATACTGGTTTACCAATCGTTCTTCATCTTGATCACGGTGCCGATTTTGAAATCTGCAAAGATTGTATCGATGGTGGTTTCACCAGCGTCATGATTGACTGCAGTAGCAAACCATTTGAAGAAAATATCGCCATTACCCGTAAAGTCGTTGAATACGCTCACGCTCATGTCCCATATGTCACTGTTGAAGCTGAACTTGGTACATTAGCCGGTATTGAAGACGAAGTTAAAGTTGAACACGGTAATGAAAGCTACACTAGACCAGAAGAAGTTGAAGAATTTGTTCGTAGAACTGGTGTTGATAGCTTGGCTATCGCAATTGGAACAAGTCATGGTGCTTATAAATTCAAACCAGAACAATGCACTAGAGATCCAAAAACTGGTAAATTATTACCTCCTCCATTAAGATTTGACATCTTAGAAGAAGTTAGTAAGAGACTCCCAGGATTCCCAATCGTTCTCCATGGTAGTAGTTCTGTCAATCAAGAATATGTTGATATCATTAACGCGCACGGTGGCGCTCTTAAAGACGCTGTTGGTGTTCCTGAAGATCAACTTAGACACGCTGCTAGATTATCCGTTTGTAAGATTAATATCGATAGCGATCTCCGCTTAGCGATGACTGCTGGTATTAGAGAACACTTTGAAGCTCATCCAGATCACTTTGACCCACGTCAATATATTGGTGATGGTAGAGCCTATGTCAAAGAATTGGTGAAACATAAAATCACTGATGTTCTCGGTTCAAACGACAAACTCTAATATTTCAAATATTAAAACAACAAGACCCGCTTGGGTCTTTTTGTTATAATACCTTCATGAATATCATTTTTGTTTGTCACGGTAATATATGTCGTTCTCCTGTTGCGGAGGTTCTTTTTAATAATCTTTTAAAGGGAAATGAAGGAATTAAATGTATTTCTCGAGCAACTTCTTTAGAAGAAATTGGTAATGATATTTATCCACCTATGAAAAGGGTGTTATTATCTCATAACGTTAAATACAATCGTCATTATGCTTCTAGAATCACTAACGCTGAATTTGTTGACGCTGATTATATCTTTTATATGGATAACAACAATTTACGTTACTTAGAACATCTATTTGGTCCTAGTAAAAAATATCATCTCATCAGTGAATATGATGACGGACTAGAAGTAGAAGATCCCTGGTATACAGGTCGATATGAATATGTTTATTCATTAATTGAAAAATACGTCAAAGCAATATACAAAAAAGTGACTAACGAATAGTCACTTATTTTGTTTAAGATAATCAAAGATTATTTTTCTTCTTTAGTTTCTTCGACTTTATTGACTAACTTATCTTTAGCTTCTTGTCCTTTTTCATGGACTTTATTGATGAGCTTAATGATAAGGAAGAGAATAAGTGCGACTAAGATGAAGTTAATAATCGCGGAGATGAATGAACCCCAATCAATATAATTGGTTTGTGCCCAGTCAATCTTATAAACAAGTACTCCGTCTATGTGTTCATAGATGTGTTCACCTGTTTCGGTTAAAGCATAGACTGGCTTACCAAGAATTGTTCTAGCAGCTTCTAAACCGTTTTTACCAACAATCTTTGAAAGAATAAAGTTGATAACTGGTTGAAGAATGCCTTGAACTAAAGCGGTAATAATCGCGGTGAACGCGCCACCGATGATAATACCAACAGCCATGTCAATGACATTACCGCGAGTGATGAATTCTTTAAATTCACCAAAGAAACCTTTTTTATTTGGATCTTTCTTTTTTCTACACATATTTGTATTCCTTTCGTTTAAATATTAATTCAAACAATTTCAATTTAAAAGTATAATGTTTTCGGAGAAAAGAATATGATCGATTTACATTTACATTTAGATGGCTCTTTATCAATTGAAGATTTTCAATATTTAGCCGCCAGAAATCATGTTGATTTAGGGAAAGATTTTCCTAGTAACGTCTATGTTCCTGAAGGGTGTAGAAGTTTAGAGGAATACTTAACTAGATTTGACCTACCTTGCGCATTAATGCAAGACGAATTTTCCATTGCCTATGTCACTAAAAGTTTAGTTGAAAGATTATATAAGGCTGGTTATATTTACGCTGAAATTAGATTCGCTCCTTTACTCCATACATTAAAAGGTATGAGTCAAGAAGATGCGGTCATTTCTGCTCTTAGTGGACTTAATAACGCTTTAAGAGGAAAAGAGAATTTTGATGCGAATTTAATTCTTTGTTGTATGCGTCAAGCGGACTATCACACTAATCATGAAACAGTGAGATTAGCCGCCAAATATAAAGGTAAAAAGGTCGTTTGTCTTGATTTAGCAGGGCCAGAAGCTTTCCATACAGGTGATTATTATAAGTCCTTGTTTGATGAAGCTCATGATAATGATGTAGATATTATTATTCACGCAGGAGAAGCGTGTGGATCAGATGAAGTGATTCGGGCGATTGATTTATTACACGCTAAAAGAATAGGACACGGTATCCACCTTGATTTATCTAGAGAAAATGTTCGTAAAGTTATAGAAAAAAGAATTGCTTTTGAATTCTGCCCAACAAGTAACCTACAAACGAAGAGTCTAACGGACTATCAAAATGTCCCTTTACGTAACTTTGATAAATATGGAATCATGGTGACGATTAACTCTGATAACATGACTGTGAGTAACACTGATGTCCTTCAAGAATATCGTCATCTATATAAGACTTTTAATTTAACTAAACAAGAAGTGAGACATCTATTAGCAAATTCTATTGAAGCAGCGTTTATCTCAGTTGATGAAAAGATGAAATTCTTAAAAGAATTAGATAAACGAATTGATGATTATTATAACAAAATCATCGAATAAAAAATGGACCGTTTGGTCCATTTATTTTACGTAAGTTTGGAAGAATATCTGGAACGCTTCAAAGTGTTCACGATATTGGATGATACGTGAATTTGCTTTTGTGTAATCGGCGATTTCTTTGCCTTCTAAAACGAATTTATTTCTTCCTTCAACATTACTAAGGCAAGGCATTGCGTTAACTCGAGAGGAAGTGAAGTAGGTATTAGTGACTTTCTTACTTTCTACATCAATCGTATCATTTAAAGTGGTAATCATATCACTAACGAAACCTGATTCTCTTCTTTGGAAAGTTGGAACATAACCTGTGTCATAACCAAAGACTGGATTATATTTAGTGCTCAAACCAAATTCGTCTTTAATTTTTTGATAACTTTCAGCTTTTTCATTATAAATGAACATTGCTTCTTCGTATGCTTGTTGTTCTTCTATAGGAGCGTCTTCTTTTGGAGCGGTTGGTTTACGACCTGGATGATATGGGAATAAATCAAAAATAAGTAGTGGATCATTAACTGTATATGTACTTGCGGCCCAATTATTTAAATAGAAAGTATCCATAAGTCCGCAGTCATTGCAACCAGTTCTAGCAACATAAAGATTGAAATCTTTTTCTTCAGAAATATAATCTCTTAAATCGTCGATAGAAATCATGTATCTTTTTGGTAAGCTAGCGACATTTGTTTTTAAAAAGTTGATGAAGCTTTCATATTCTTTGAAAATTGGATTCTCATATTGATAAAGGACTTGTTTAGTTAGTACCCCTTTATTAAAGAAACATATCGAAGGCATCTTCGCTTCGCTTTCTACATATATATTAAAAGGATTATTAATAGGAAGATCTTCATAATAGATATACCTAATTCCTAAATTGTATTCATAGTTTGCTTTGGAAACGATTGGTTCAAAATCATCCCAGCAACCGCATTGGCTCTTTTTTGTGACGATTAAAACAAAACTTCTAGTGGCCGCTACCCAATCATAAAGTCCATCAGTGTTTGTCTGTGACGATCTAATTGGTAATTCTTTAATCATTCCTGTATCTTGGGTACTAATTTCTCCATAAGAAAGTACTAGTGGTCCAACTTCGCTACTAGAAGAGGAAGAGCCCCCACAACTAGTAAGAGCAGAACCCAGAAGAGGAATTAATAGAAATAAGCCAATTTTTTTGTTCATAATTTATCGATGTTTCTTTTAGTATAATTCTTAACAACTTTTGTGTCAAAAAATAGACTAAAAAAACGCAAAAAAATTTGAAATTTTCAAATTACGAAAAATATAGAAATAATCTAATAAAAATGCAAATTGATGTCATCACAAAATCAATTTTAGAAACCCCCCACAAAAAAATAGTTTGTTTTTTGTAAATATTTGCTATATATTTTTCGCGAAATATTGAATAAATATTCTCACTCGTTTTTTGAAAGGTAAAGGGATACATTATGGCGAACAAAAACTGTATTATCTCACTTCAAGGTGTGACTAAATCATTTGGCAATAACACGGTTGTCGATGATTTTAACCTTGATATCACTAAGGGTGAATTTGTTACATTCTTAGGCCCATCAGGTTGTGGTAAAACTACAACGCTCCGTATGATCGCAGGATTTGAAGCTCCAACCAGCGGACAAATTTTATTAAATGGTGAGGATATCACTAAGATTCCTCCACACAAAAGACCAATTAACACGGTCTTTCAAC
>CADBUF010000043.1 GCA_902797795.1 uncultured Erysipelotrichaceae bacterium | reverse complement strand
TTTCTTCACCTCGGTAACATTATTAAGACTCCACGTCCGTTACTGTCTTGGGTATATTAGAATCTAATTTTTAGCGACCATCAAATGTGATGTGGATTGCTGGTCCCATGGTCGTATGGACGACAGCGTTTTTAACATAAGTGCCTTTGACTGAAGCAGGTCTAGCCTTGATAATAGCGTCAACTAAGGCTTGTAAGTTTTCTTCAATCTTTTTGGCATCAAAGCTCACTCTGGCAATAGAAACATGCATATTTGCTTCTTTGTCGACACGGTATTCCACTTTACCGGCTTTGATTTCTTTAACAGCACGAGCGATATCTGGGTTAACTGTTCCAGTCTTTGGATTTGGCATCAAGCCTTTTGGACCAAGGACACGAGCAACTTTACCAAGAAGAGGCATCATATTTGGAGTAGCAACAATGACATCGAAGTCGAACCAGCCACCGCTGATCTTTTCAATCATTTCTGCTCCGCCAACGAAGTCGGCTCCTGCGTTTTTAGCGTCTTCAACTTTATCGGTGATGGCTAAGACTTTTTTGGTTTTACCATTACCATGTGGGAGGACGAGAGTTCCTCTAACTTGTTGATCAGCTTGTTTTGGATTGACATTGAGTTTGAATGAAGCGTCGATAGTAGCATCGAATTTGACAGTGCTAGTTTCTTTAACTAACGCGGCAGCTTCGCTAATACTATAGAGCTTAGAGGAGTCCACTTTTTCAAAAGCGGCAATATATTTCTTACCTTTTTTCATAAGTGACCTCATTAGTCGTCAATGACGATTCCCATATTACGGGCACTACCTTCAATGATTTTCATAGCCGCCTCAATGTCATTAGCGTTTAAATCTGGTAGTTTGTACTCTGCGATCTCTTTGAGTTTGGCTCTAGAGATATGACCCACGGTTGTGGTTTTGCTATTAGGTGAACCCTTAGCAATTCCAGCAGCTTTCAAGAGTAATGGAGCAACTGGAGTAGTTTTGATGACAAAATCACAAGATTTGTCTTCATAAGCCGTAATGATGACTGGGACAATTTCCCCACGACGATCAGCAGTCTTGGCGTTGAAGTCTGTACAGAATTTCGCCATGTTAATGCCTGCAGATGCGAGTTTTGGTCCTGGTTTAGCTTCGCCTCCAGGAAGTTCCATCTTTAAGACTTTCGCGATTTTTTTACTCACGTGACTTTCCCTCCTATATTAAGATTTGTCCGTGCTGTGGTACGGGTGAATCACCACTCTTCCACAGAACTAAACATGTGTATTACGTACTCTCGTATACGTAAAGGCAACATGCTTGTATATCGTATCAAAATGACACATGCGGACGCAAGCAAAAATTTAATTTTTTTCTTTAATCAAGTAAACAAAGCATTGAATATCAAGACATTATTAATAAATTAATAAAAAGCCAAATTATTCCATAAAAAATTCCTTGATATCATTTGAGAACAATCGCAAGAAAAAAGTTGCTATCTATAAATGAAGAAAAATCGAAAAAAGATAAACGTTTTTAGGTGAGGGAAGTGGGGTACAATAATTGTTTCTATTTTTTTATTTTTCTAACCTCGTTTATTATTGAATTTGTATAGATTACTATGTAAAAGATATATAATAAATAACCTATATATTGATAATGCCTTTATGGGAATTTTATTAGATTTTATTACGATATTTTTCTCTAACTGATTGGTGAAATATTCTTACTAAGCATAACAAAATATTAATGCTATTTATTGCTGAGGAAATATTAATATTTGAGGAACAATAACTATACTAATTTGCTTTTTATTGCGATAAGAGTATAATACAAGCAGTCTATATGACAAAATCACAAACCAAAAAACGTAAATTATCACCTTACTTATTGGTACTTCTCTCCTTCGCCGGAGTCATACTTTTAGGTTCATTTTTATTAACACTTCCTTTAGCACATAAAAATGGTCTATGGGGTTCATATTTGGATTCATTATTCATTTCTACCTCCGCTACTTGTGTGACTGGTTTATCAACTTATGCTTCTGGACTAGAAGGGGAACTTACATATTTTGGTCAGGCTGTTGTCCTTGTGATGATTCAAATTGGTGGTCTTGGTTTTATTACCATCTTCACCTTCATCATTTCCTTGTTTGCCAAAAAGCTACAATTCAAGGATCGTTTATTCCTATCTCAGGCTGTGAATAGTAACACAATAGCTGGAGTTTCAAAGTTTGTTAAAAGGGTTATTCTTATCGTTTTAACAGCTGAAACATTAGGTTTCTTATTAGGCTTACCAGTTTTTTTGAATGTCTCTCAATACTCAACTGGAAAAGCAATTTGGGTCTCTTTATTCACCTCAGTGTCTGCATTTAATAATGCAGGATTTGACTTATTTGGCAGTTTATCGCTTATAAGAATGGCGGAAAACCCAATCGTTTATGGTCTTCCTACATGGGCGTATTATTATTTATGTTCTTATATAATGGTCCTCATCGTTATTGGCGGTATCTCTTTTATCACCATTATCGACTTGGTGATTTTACGAAAGAAACCAAATCAATGGAGCGCCTTTGTTAGAATCGTTTTAATTACTACAAGTGTCTTATTAGTCTTTGGTTTTGTGATGTTTGTCCTTACTGATGTCACCACTAATCACATCAACTTCTTTGAAGCAGCGTTCCAAAGTGTCACTTTAAGAACTGCTGGATTTGCAACTTTTGATCAGAATAATCTCAGTAGCGCTGGTAAAGCTGTCAGCTGTCTATTGATGTTTATAGGTGGATCACCAATCTCCACCGCTGGTGGCATTAAAACCACCACCATCTTTGTTATCGTCTTATGCTTAGTAAGATTCTTACAAAGAAAAGGAATCTATGCTTTCAACCGTGAATACACCAAATCAAGTATTCTTAAGGCCACAAGCTTAGTGTTCTTATCAATATTTTTCATCGTCATTGCCTTCTTATCCATTATGGCTATTGAACAACACTGTCAAAATCCAAATGAACTCATTACATCCGAGAACGTCTTCTTTGAAGTCTTCTCAGCGTTCGGTACAGTTGGAGTTACCGCAGGTATTACTTCTACATTGAATGTAGGTAGTAAGGTTATCATTATTGCCCTGATGTTCTTTGGAAGACTTGGTCCAATTACCTTGTTCCAATTATTCCAAGGTGATATGGATAGAGAAGAAAGTGTTCATTTTAAACGTGTACAAACCGATGTTATCGTTGGTTAATAGGAGGAAATCTATATGGCACACAAATCATTTGCAGTTATCGGCTTAGGTCAATTCGGTCGATCCATCGTTAAAGAATTATCAGAAAACGGGATGGACGTTATCGCGATTGATAATAATGAAGAAGTCGCTAAAGAAGTCGCTAACGATTTACCAACAACATTTATTGCTGACTCCACTGATGAAAAAGCTCTAAAAGAGCTTGGTATTAGTGATGTTGATGCGGCAATCGTCGCTTTTGGTGATAATCAAGAAGCAAGCGTTCTTACCACTGTTATTTTAAGAGAGTTAGGTGTTAAAAATATCGTTGTTCGTGTTGACGATGATTATTATGTCCCGATTATGAAAAAACTCGGTGCTACTGAAGTAATTACTCCTCAAAAAGCTGCTGGTGCTGCTTTAGCTAACCGTATCGGTAACGATGATTACACTGACTTCTATCGTTTAGATAGCAAATATTCAGTAGTCTCCATTATCATTAACCCTGGTTTCTTCCCAGTTACCTTAAAAGAGATGAATCCTAAAAATGTTTATGGCGTTAATGTTGTCTTAATTAGAAGAGGTTCAAGATCTTTTGTTCCTGGTGGTAATGATTCTCTCTTACCAGACGATACTGTTTACGTCGTAGGAACTTCTAAGGAAGTTGCTTCATTTAGAGAAGCGATTAACGGTAAGATTAAAAAGAAATAGTTTTATATGTAATATAAAAAGCAAACCGTTGAATGGTTTGCTTTTTTGTTAGATTTTATCAATTTCTGAGAAATCAACTTCAACTTTAATGGTTTTACCAAAGAAGATGGTTTCAAGTTCGACCGCTCCAGTATCTTTGTTGATGGAGAGGATTTTTCCTTCGGTTCCTTCAAGAGTGCCGTGGATGACTTTAACATAATCACCTGGTTCATAACGATCATACATGCTTTCATCAACCATGCCCATTCTTTTAAGAACTGGCTCAATTTGTTCACGTGGAACTGGGAATGGTTTTGTACCTTTACCAGCAGATCCAACGAAGCCAGTAACACCTGGAGTGTTTCTCACAATATACCAAGCATAGTCGGTCATAATCATTTCGACGAAAACATATCCTGGATATAAATTCTTCATTCTGGTTTTACCAGTTGGCAAACCGTCTTTCATCACTGGAACTTCTTGTTCAACGACGACGATGCGGAAAATTAAATCGTCTAAGCCCATAGACTCAACACGTTTTTGTAAGTTATAGGCTGCTTTTCTTTCGTGGGTGGAATATGTTGAAACAACATACCACGCTTTTTCACCAAGCTTTTGTTCGCGATTATCTTGAAGATCTTCGCTTAATTCAGCGTTAGTGTCTGTAAAAGCTGTTTTATTATTATCTACCATTATTAATCGCCTCCTCTTATTGTCCTTTAAATGCATCACTTAAGATGTCGATTAATTTCTTGCCTGCTAAATCCTCCGCAAAAAGAAGTAAGCCAGTTAAAACAGCAATAACTAAGACGACGATAATTGATGGAATTAAGACTTCACGTTTTGGCCAACGAACACGTTTGCCTTCTTTAATAACGCCAGCGGCGAATTTTTTTAAACCCATAGAGGTACCTCCCACTATTTACTAGCCTTATGAAGGGTTTGTTTGTTGCAGTACTTGCAATACTTCATAAGTTCGAGTTTTTTATTTGTTTCTTTATTCACTGTAGTTACATAGTTTCTTGCCAAGCACTCGGAGCAAATCAAAAGAACTTTTTCTCTCATCTCGACCTCCCTATGTAATTTTCAGTGTAAATAATCTATCACGAGAGGAAATTAATGTAAACATGAATTTATCGATTTTTGACAATAAAAAGCGGATTTAGTTAATCCACTTTAATGATTTCACTATAATTGAACAAAATAAGTAGGTTATCTTACTCAATGACTTTTTTGTTCTTTAAAATGTATAAAACAGAGATAGCACTCATCCCAAAAATAGAGACAACAACAGCGATAATTATGGTAGTTGATTGATCTAATTTTGGCTTAGAAACACTATTCGCGGCGGTTGGGTTATAAAACTTCTTAACAAGCTCATTAATATACTGTCCAATCGTATAAATTGGTTGGATTGGATCCTCAGTAAGAACGGCTTTTTGACGGTCATTTTGATTCAATTTGCCGTAAATTTCCATAATATCGTTATATTCGTAAACAGTCGCGTCACACGCGCTTGGTCGACCAGCTTCATTTTGTATATTACGTATTTCTGTGTACTGTAAAATGAATGTATCATAGTCAATTTCGTTATCTGCTTTAACTTCGATTATATTTTGAGCACTAGTTGGAACGTTAAAAGAAGAAATAGAGGCGAATCCAATAGAGGCAACTAATAATAATAGAAGGTTAAATAATCTCAGTTTTTTCATTTATTATTCTCCTTTTGAGAGTTCCCGGTCTAAATCTCTCTTTTTGATTGTCTCTCTCTTATCATAGATCTTTTTACCTTTCGCAAGGGCGATTTCTACTTTTGCTTTACCTTTAGAAAAATAGATTTTAGTAGGCACAACCGTAAATCCACCGGTTTTCATTTTTTGCTCAAACCAAAGTATTTCTTTTTTATGCAATAAGAGTCGACGATTACGTAGTGGGTCATGGTTAAATAAATTGCCATGATCATAAGGTTTAATATACATATTGATGATTTCTGCATTTCCATTTCGAAACACAATATAACTATCGCCAATTGTCGCTCCATTGACTCTTAAAGATTTAATTTCCGTACCTTTAAGTTCAATTCCACATTCTGTGAAGTCACTTAAAAAATAATTAAAATTAGCTTTCTTATTGGTGGCAATGATTTTAATTCCACTAGTAGGCATTACGGTACACTCCTAGTTGATCTCTAATAACTTCTTTCTTCATGATATCCAAATCATAACTTGAAACATATTTCACAATCGCCCTTGTGTCTTTAAATGGAGTTAGGAAAGTAAAGACGAAATAGACGAGAAGTCCAGAAATAACCACTAAGATAATGGTCACAAAGAAATACATGTCTAAATAAACTTGTGAGGCTTGTAAAGCAACAACAAATCCAGATATACCAATTAATGAACCTAGAGATGTTTTAAAACCAATAAAGGTGTTTAAATACAATTTAAAGCTTCCTCGCATTGTACCACTATAAATTGCTACATAGAGCAAATTAACAAAGCATAGAGAAGCTGGTATTAGCCATTCAAATCCCGCAAATAGAAGTGGCTTTAAGAATATATATGAAAGGACAAATGGTGTGACTACTACTTCATTGACAAGAGCGTACATTAGTAGATGGAGAATATATTTACCAACACTTGTGCCTTTAGCAAATAGCCCGTTTAAATATGGGAAGAAGATTAAATACATTCCTAATATCGATGTGATATTTAATAATAAATATTTAATTGCTACTTCTTCACGATATACATCAATCACAAATAAGGAAACAGTAACAGTAAGAAGCGCTAAAATAAATCTTGTGGCGGCTCTAACCATATATTCAGGTTTTAATAATTTAAGAGGGGTGGTCTTATAGATTATAGACTCCACTACTTCTTTATGTTTGAGGTGATGATATTTATTGATAACTGGAAGGAAGAATAGTGCTCCAATTAAGATACCTTGAGCGCTTGGAGCAAAAGCATTTAAAGATTCCATAAACGCCAAAACAATATAAGCAAGACCACAAACACTGAATATTAAGGCAAAGCGTGTTTCCTTTTTCATAAGACGAATCAGACAATAGATGTAATAGAGAAGGAAACATAGCAAAATAGCAAACCCAACAAAACCAAAATTGAGCATTGTTTGAATATAGCCGTTGTGTGAAGAGATTTTTAAATTGTTGGCTAAAATTTGATGGCCAACTAATGATTCAGAATTTCTAAATCCATATCCAAACATTGTGGCAATAGGGTTTTTAAATAAAACTTCCATTGACGCTCCCCAAATATAGGTTCTTTGAGTGAACGATTCAAAATCAGCCCTAGAAAATGTTCCATAAATAAATCTTGAGACTTTTGAGAATGTCGGTAAATCATAATACTGACATAAGACAAATAGAAGAATTAAAGCAATTGTAATCCCTAAAAGGAAGCCAAGCTTTAACATCGCGGTTTTCTTTTTATGAATAAAGGCCACTATTATTTCAAATAGAAAGTAAAGGAAGACTGCGATAACAGTTATTAAGATATTAGTCTTAGAACATACAAACAATTGAATGATTAAAAAACCAAAAATTGTAATATATGAGAAGGGGTTTTTCTTATAGAAATTTAATGCCATCGCACTTAAAATTCCCATCAGTAAGAATCCTGCAAACATATTTTGGTGTTTAAAGACTGAATATATTTTTACATAATGTAAATCTTCAATTCTATCCGCATTAGCGATTAGTTCATACTTGCTATATTCTGTAGCAATTGAAAAAAAGACAAAGAAATATGTAACCAAAATAACGATAATGAATACGTATTTAAGCCTGCTTAAGGAAGGATGATTATTTGAGAAATGATGAATAGTTGCATATAAAGCAAAGACAAAAAGCAAAAACACAAAAGAATGTTTTATCTTATCATAAACACTAACTTCATAAGTAGGAGCTAATGAAAATTCCATCTTTGTAAAAGACCAAATACCCACCATACCTGTTACTAAAAGAAGTAGACAAATACCCAAGATAAAATAACTAGGTTTTACTTTGTTTAAAGCAGAATCAAAAACGAACAAAGCTAAGAAACTGATAAACCCAATTGAGAAGAGTAGGAAAAAGAATGGTTCGTTTAAATTGGATTCAATCACAACTCCTGGATCGGTGTTATTAAAGAATGATAAATTCTCAAATAATAAAACAGAGGCGATAATTCCGACCCAAAATAATATATTAGTGAACGTAAATTTATATTTACTCATGTGAATATCATTTTATAGATAAAAGTAGTAAATGTCTAATCATAATATATGATTGTTATATTTACTTAACTGAGTAAAATGATATTGATGAAAAAGAAGTTATTAATTTTTGACCTAGACGGCACCCTTATTAATACAGTTAACGACTTAAATAAGGCCACCAATTTTGCTTTAGAAAAACATCATTATCCTCTTAGAAGCATCAAGCAAACTACAAATGATATTGGTAATGGAGTGGCCAAACTAATTGAAAGAAGTGTTCCTTTAGGAACAAGCAAGGAAGAATATTTGCAAATACTTAACGAATTCAAAGAATATTATAAGGAGCACTACTTTGATAATTCCTTTCCTTATGAAGGAATTAAAGAAACTCTAATAAAATTAAAAGAAATGGGGTATTCCCTTGCAGTAGTTTCAAACAAATTTAACGAAGGTGCTAACGCTTTAGTGAATAAATATTTCAAAAATATCTTTGATCACATCCAAGGTTTAGAAGAACCTTTTAAAGCTAAGCCTAGTAACGATATGGTTAATTACACAATGTCAAAATTAGGGTTTAACGCGAAAGAAACCCTCTATATTGGCGATACAAACGTCGATTATGAAACTGCGAAAAACGCAAATGTTGATATCGTTTTAGTAAGTTATGGATATCGAAGCAAAGAATATCTTATAAAGAATATAAAAAACCCACATATCATTGACCATATGTGGGAATTGATTGATTACTTAAGATAATAATTTAGATATTTTTTCGCTCATTTTGTCACGTTCGACATTAAGTGAGATTGCTAGCTCATCAAAGAGTATGCTTTCAGCGTCCTTTAACATCTGAAGATCAGTAGGACCAAGTTTTACAAGTTGTCCGTGAGCGTTATAGTAATTGAAGAAATATAATTGGCAAGAGAGATACGCTAAATCGAGAACATTACCAGATAATAATCTTTTACGGTATTGGTCTCTTCTTTGTTTGGTGTTACTAATGAACTCCGCTTTCACAGTCTTCATATATTTAATAATCTCATTAGCCTCATCAAGAGTCATGATTGGCCTAATGATATTTTCGGTACGGCTGGTTAAAACATAAATGTTCTCTTTATCCCCTTTATCAGAGACAATAACAAAATATTCGTTCCCCGCAATAGTAGTAATATCTTTAATTGTAGATAAACCTTCACGGGAATGAACCACTCGATCATTTACCTTGTAACTCATATCTATATTATCTCAAAAAAATAGCGACTTCACAAATTGAAATCGCCACTTTTTTTATTTTTTTAGTAAACGACGATAGAAATTTTATTAAAAATATTAATAATTTGTTTCCTGTCGAACATGATTTTCTTTAAGTTTTTTATAATAAGCATCTTTAGCTTCTGACCACGAAAAACCTAATTTAAATAACGCTCGTAAGTAACTTTTAAAGGCCTCTAAATAGTTAGATAAATTTTGCTCAGAATAGAATTTGGAGGTTAATTCGTAAGTCATTAATAAGTTATCGGTTAAAGAAGAGTTATCATCCTCAACTTCAATGTTTTTTACGTCAAAACCCTGGTCAATTCCTAAAGAAAGTAGGAAATGAAGGCCATCTGCAAATTCATCTAACACCCTTTCTTTTGATTCGCTTGGTTTGTTAGACCAGTATTTAAAAGTGCGGGTAGCGTTAGCAAATTCTCCAAGTTCCACTAGTAAAGCAAGAGTCCTCTTATTACGAGTAGAAGCGTAAGTTACGCCATGGTTAACGGCGATTTCTTCATCTAATTCTCTTTGTTTTTGATAAAGGTCAATTAGATCACAAATCATTAGCTGATTTTCTCCAACTTCCAAATGTCTCTAACATACTCTTTAATGGTTCTATCGCTTGAGAAGAATCCACTATTAGCGATGTTATGTAAACACATTGTGGCCCATTTTTCTCTATCTTGATATAAGCTAGAGGCTTTTTCTTGGGCTTCAATATAGCTTGGTAAGTCCTTTAGAATGAAGTATTGGTCATTACCATTGAAGATTTCATCAAAAATCATTCTGAATTTATCTCGACGATAATTTGTCCATTCTCCTTCAAATAAACTATCCATAATCGCTTTAATACGGATATCACTGTTATACATATCCCAAGGAGAATATGCCCCACAAGCAACGAGTTCTTCAACTTCTTCATTTCTTAAGCCGAAGATCACTTCGTTTTCTTCTCCAGCAAGTTCAGCGATTTCAATATTGGCGCCGTCTAAAGTTCCTAAGGTAACCGCACCATTCATCATGAATTTCATGTTGGAGGTACCACTAGCTTCTTTTCCAGCAGTTGAGATTTGTTCACTGATATCAGCAGCAGGAATAATGAGTTCCGCTAAAGAAACACCATAATTTTCAATAAAGACAACTTTCAAATATTGGGAAATCTCTGGATCGTTATTGACGACTTCAGCAACTGCTAAGATTAATTCAATAATCTTTTTCGCATAAGCATAGCTAGGAGCGGCTTTCGCACCAAAGAAATAAGTATGAGGATAGATTCTAAAAGAAGGATCGCTCTTCATTCTTTGATATAAATAGATGATATGGAAGACATTCATCAATTGACGTTTATAAGCATGTAAACGCTTAATTTGGACATCAAAGATGGAATTCACATCAATCTCAATACCGTTATGTTCTTTAACGTATTTAGCGAGCTTCTTTTTGTTTTCAAGTTTAATATCGTTAAAGTCTTTGATTACTTTCTTATCAGTTGCATATTTATCAAAGGCTTTAATCTTATCCATGTCTAAAATCCAATCTTTGCCAATCTTAGAGGAAATAAGATCCGCTAATTTTGGATTAGAATTAACAAGCCATCGACGATGAGTGACACCGTTAGTCTTGTTATTGAATTTTTCAGGCATGTATTTATAGAATTCCTTAAAGGTTGTATGCTTTAAGATTTCCGTATGTAAGGCAGCAACACCATTAACTGAGAAAGCAGTGTAGATTGCTAAATTAGTCATATGGATTTGACCGTCTTTAATGATGTTCATGCAATATCTTTCCCATTCAGAAATACCAGCATTCACCATTTCGATGTTGAAACGGCGGTTGATTTCTTCAATGATCATGAAACAACGTGGAATTAAGTGTTGCACATAATTAATTGGCCATTTTTCAAGTGCTTCCACCATAACAGTGTGATTTGTGTAGGCCATACACTGTGTAACTTCTTTCCATGCATCATCCCATTCCATATCATATTCATCAAGCATGATTCTCATCATTTCTGGAATCGCTAAAATTGGATGAGTATCATTGAGTTGGAAAACATAGTCTTTATGGATGCCGCTAAGTGTGCCATGATGACGATAATAACTATTAAGCGCACTTTGTAGACCACTAGACACTAAGAAATATTGTTGTCTAAGTCTTAAGATACGTCCACTTTCAGTGGAATCATCAGGATATAAGCCATGGCAAAGTTCTTCTAAGGCAATGCAATATTCTTGGAAAGAGGTTGTCTTAGGAAGAGGTTTACTACTTGGCTCAGCGTTCCATAATCTTAAAGTATTAGTGACATGGTTTTGATAACCAATAACCGGCATATCATAAGGGACCGCTCTAACGATTAAAGCGTCCGCGGTTCTTATACCAAAGCTACCATCTTTCTTTTGATAACTTTCAGGATGGCCGTAAAATTTCACTTCAACCGCATATTTTGCTCTTCTAACTTCCCATACGTTACCATTAGTTAACCATTGATCTGGTAATTCTTTTTGTTTACCATCCGCAATCTTTTGACGGAAGAAACCATATTCATAACGAATACAGTTACCGTGACCAATATAACCTAAAGAGGCAATGGAGTCTAAAAAGCAAGCAGCAAGTCGACCAAGGCCACCATTACCAAGGCCCGCGTCACTTTCTTCATTTTCCAAGGTATTGATATCAATACCAAGTTCATCTAAGCCTTCTTTGATAATTTTATATAAGCCAAGGTTTTGGATGTTGTTATTAAGTAAACGTCCGATTAAAAATTCCATGGAGAAATATATGAGGGTTCTTTTTCCTTGCGTACTTTCTATATGGGTTTTAGACCAGTCAACGTTCGCGTAGTCTCTAATCATCTCCCCTAAGATTGTGTATTGTTCATTAGGGCAGCTATCTTTGACATCAACACCATAGCGTTGTAATAAACGTGCTTGGAATTCTTTTTTAAAATCATTTTTTGATGCAAACATATTAAATAAGTCCTTTCTTATTTTTTAGTTTTCTTTGTTGTTTTCTTTTCTTCGACTTCCTCGACTACTTCATTTTGTTTGAGCTTAAAGATCATTGCTCCAAAAGAAGCAAGTTTGATGGTGATATAACCAGCGTAACTTCCTAAAGTTGCTCCATTATATTGGTTAGCGCCACCATAGATATCTTTATCACTGTTAAAGATTTCTTCATATTCTCCTTCTTTTTCTACTGGAATACCAAATCCACTATAGAAGTTAGGAGTCATGTTAAAGACAAAGATTAAAGTTTCTTCTTCAATTCGACGAGTAAAGGCAAAAACAGAATCAGTGCTATTATCGACAATAAGCCACTTAAAGATAGCAGGATTATGTTCTTGGAAATACATCGCTTTATGTGCACGATAAATGAGATTTAAATCATGATATAAACGACTAATTGAGTCATGAGCAGGGAATTGTTTGAGTTCCCATGGTAATGACTTATTTTCGTTCCATTCATCAAATGAACCAAATTCATTACCCATGAAATTGAGTTTCTTTCCTGGGTGCGCAAATTGATAGGCAATTAAATTACGTAATAAGGCAAATTTTTGATAATAGTCACCCCACATTTTATTAAGTAAGGTGCCTTTACCGTGGACTACTTCATCATGAGAGAATGGTAAAAGGAAATTATCACTATAGAAATATGCCATAGAGAAAGTAAGTTTATTATGTTCATATTTCTTATATACAGGATCTAAAGAATAATATTTTAAAGTATCATTCATCCATCCTAAGTCCCATTTATAGTCAAATCCAAGACCAATAGATGTGTCTTTAGTAACTCCTGGGAAATCACTACTATCTTCGGCGATCATCATCACCGAATCATGAGCGATATGCATTTTACCGTTTAAGCGTTTAATGAATTCGATAGCGCCATCATTCGTGCCATTACGTTTATCACCGTTATAGAAGATGATATTGCTAACCGCATCAATTCTAATACCGTCCGCATGGAACACATCTACATAGAAATTAATCGCACTCATTAAGAAGGATCTCAATGGATCTTTTCCTAAATCAAATTGATAGCTTCCCCAAGGAGAAACACGATATTCATTAGAATATTCAAATAAGGTAGTTCCATCATAATCTTTAAGAGCCCATTCATCGTTGGCGAAATGCACAGGCGCAAAATCGATAATAACGCCTATACCAGCTTGATGTAAGCGGTCAATTAAAGACATTAATTGATGAGGGTTACCATATCTAGGATCAACCGAATAAAAACCAGTTGCTTGATATCCCCAGCTTCCTAAAAATGGATGCATCATGATTGGCATAAATTCTACATGGGTAAAACCCATACCTTGAATGTATGGAATTAATTCATCAGCGAGTTCTTCATAAGAGGAGAATCTGCCCGCATGACTTTTAAGCCAACTACCAGCATGCATTTCATAAATTGACATTGGGGAGTCAAAGTTTCTTGTTCTCTTTTTTAAGAATTCTTCATCATGCCAGATGAAGTTTTTAATGTCGAATAAACGTGAACATGTACCTGGAGCAACTTCACTAAAGAACGCATATGGGTCAATTTTGTCTACATACGCTCCTTTCGCATTCTTGAAGTGGAATTTGTAGGCTTGATAATTGCTAAGTCCAGGAATAAAAATTTCCCAAACACCGCAATCATCAATTTTGTTCATCTTGTGAGAATATACGTTCCAATCATTGAAATCTCCAATAACAGAGACATCACTTGCCATTGGGGCGTAAAGTCTAAAGACTACACCATTAACGTTATCTCTAGTTTCAAAGTGGGCGCCAAAATAATTGAATGCATCAATACTTTGGCCCATTAAGTAATCATAAAGTAATCCGAACGCCATATGCATTATTATACAATAATGAAAAATACGCTGTGAATAAAAATCGAGCAAATATATAAATATTATATTAGAGACCCCTAAAGCGTCACCTAATATATATAAAGTTAATACAATAAAATTGGATTTCTTGTAGAATTTAAACAATTTTTACTTAACAAATAAAAGAACTCGCCTATTTTAGCGAGCCCATTTACTTATTTTAACCATTCAGGTTTTGGATATTTGATTTCGTTAACAAAATTGAAATCTTTGAGTTTCCAAGTCCAGTTAGGATCACCTACTGTACCTGGATAATTCATTCTAGCGGAATTATCAAGCTTAAGGACATCTTGGAGTTGGAAGATAGTCATTAAAGAAGGCATTTGATAAATGTATTTCACAATCTCATCAAATAGATGTTCATCGTTATTAACTTTTAATCTACTAGCAATGAACCATTTTTGTTCATTATTAAGGTTTAAATACCAACCATATAATGTTTCATTATCATGGGTACCAGGATAGACGAGTTGACGATTCGTACTTTCATTATTTAAATCGAAGATTGTGAATTCACAAATAAACATTCCAGGAAGATTAAATTCATCTCTAAGCTCTAATACCTCTGGACGTAAATCTCCGAGGTCCTCAGCGATTAAATTGATGTTTGGATATCTTTTATATAATTCATTAAAGAATTCTTCTCTAGGGCCGATTTTCCACACTCCATTACGAGCGGTTTCTTCTCCTGCAGGAATAACATAATAAGTATCAAACGCTCTAAAGTGATCAATACGTAAATAATCACATAAATTAGCAAGATAGCCAACACGATTAACAAGTAGAGAATAATGGTCTTCTTTCATCTTTTCAAAGTTATAGATAGGAGTTCCCCATAATTGACCAACATCACTAAAAGCGTCAGGACCAACTCCACCTACTTCAAAGAGTTTATTATCGCTACCAATAGAGAATTGATCTCTATTAAGCCAGCATTCCACTCCGTCAAACCCAACATAGAAAGGCATATCACAGATGATTTGGATGTTTTTCTTTTTCGCATATCTAAGTACTTTCTTCCATTGCTTAAGAGCAATAAATTGAAGGAAGACCACAAAATCGATTTCATCTTTTAAGTGTCTAGGTGGATTGATATGGTTTTTAAAATAATCTAAGTATTCTTTATCCCATTCATTCCAAGTTTTGTTAGAGTTATGCCACTTAAATACTTCAAATGTTGCGTATTTATTAACCCAAGGGTTAAGGGTTTTAAATTTATGTAAAGATTCATTATGGTTCTTTTTGAATTTCTTATAGGCTTTATACAATAATTCTTTTTTAAATTCCCCAACTTCATAATAGTCCACTTTATCAGTGTCTTTATTATGTGGAGGTATTTTAGGAAGAAGCCCACTTTTAGATAAAGAATCTAAAGAGATATAACGATATTCAAGAGCGTTAGAGCAAGTAGACATATAAGGTGAATATCCTGGCCCAATTGGGTTAATTGGTAAAACTTGCCAGTAGGCGTACCCACATTTACTTAACCAATCAATAAAACGAAAACTGACTTCTCCAAAATCTCCAATTCCATGATTTCCAGGAAGAGAAGAAACAGCGAGAAGAATACCTAATTTCTTTTCCATATTATGTATATCCTTTTATTTACCAAAGAAATATTAATTCATCCTTTATTGTTTTACAATATCAAACTATTCTTTATGGGAAAAATTAATATTTACCAAAAGAAAAGATGAGAACAAATCGGCACAATTCACTTAAATGGGGAGTTTTGGGGAGTAATCCCCATTTTTGTTTATAAAATAGGCAATTAAAAAGTACCTCTCGTTATA
>CADBUF010000042.1 GCA_902797795.1 uncultured Erysipelotrichaceae bacterium | reverse complement strand
TTATTTGAAATATCTTTTGAGCATTGCTTCAAGAGCTTTGCCGTGACGTGCTTCGTCTCTTGCCATTTCATGAACTGAATCATGAATCGCATCTAAGCCGAGTTCCTTAGCTTTCTTTGCGATTTGGAATTTGGATTCACAAGCCCCGTTTTCACCAGCAAGCATCTTTTCAAGATTCTTTTTGGTATCAGCTTCAACAACTTCGCCAAGCATTTCCGCAAATCTAGCAGCGTGCTCAGCTTCTTCTTTGGCAATTTGCTCTAAGAGCAAGGCAATTTCTGGATAACCTTCTCTAAGGGCTTGTCTAGACATCGCTAAATACATACCAACTTCTGAACATTCACCTTTAAAGTGATCTCTACAGCCTTGGAGAACGAATTCATCAACGCCTTTAGCAACACCGATAACGTGTTCAGCGGCCCACACTAATTCGCCGCTTTTCTTTTCTTCATCAAGTGGTACGAGCTTATCGTGACTTGCACCACAAATTGGACATGGTTCGCCTTCGGCGACTTCAACGATTTGTCCACAAACTTTACATCTGTATTTCATTGTTTTCTCCTCAATTAAAAGAATACTTCGCGAGCTTTAGCTTTGATCTCGCTACTGGTTGTGAATGGGATACGAGTTGTGTAGCCTCTTTTAGCAGCAACGATTTGTTTGGTTGGCCAAGAGAAGATGTCTCTATTCCATTGTGCTACTGAATCGTTATAAACTTCTCTAGCAGCGGTAATTTCTTTTTGTAAGTATGCGTTTTGTTGCATTGCATCACTAATTTCGTTATGAGCTTTTAAATCTGGGTAGGCTTCAACAGCAATATTGATAGCTTTATTGATGCTTTCAATACCTTGGGCTTCACCATTAAGATTTCCGCTTGAACGATATTTGGCAATTTCAGTAAAGGTTTCTTTGTCGAAATTAACAGCCTTATCGAGTAATTTAGCAACATTTTGTAAGATGACTACTCTTTGTTCGAGGTAATTATCGATTTGAGAGGCATCATGTTGAATTTTTTGTTGTAGTTTGGATAAATAGTTACCAGCGCTAACTTTCATTGCTAAGAAAATAAGTCCTGGAATAATAAGTGGGAACCATAAAAAGAATTCAAAAACTTTGCTTCCTGTTCCTACTTTGACTGGGATTTGCTTCGCAATAACGTTAATGTCTTTGCCTTCTTCCATAACTGGACCAGTCATTTCATCGAGTTCGTTTGCCATTTGTTTTCCTCCTTAATAGCTTTATATGAACGTGCTATTTGTTTTTAGGGATGAAGGACATAAGTCTCTTCTTGAATAGTATAGCACTACTATTGCCATAATTATTTATAACTTTATCGAATTTGCCTTCAGATTTTGCTTTATTATATGCTTCGATATCGTCTTTTGTGTTGTTAACAATAAATGGAGTAGTCTTCATGATTGGATCGTATTTAATCCATTTAACAGGGACATCATGTAAATGTCCATCTCCACCCATTACTGGCACAAATTGCACCATATCAGTGCCGCTAAATGAATAGGCATCTATATTACAGATATCACTATCACCTTCGCTTGAAAGATAAACACTTTTTAAAATAACACCAGATGACCTTGTATCAGGATGTTCAAAATATTTAATATCGTGTGAATTAGCAGCACTTTCCACTTCGGCATTTGTAGTCTTACGTTTAAAGCCTTTTTCATAAATGTATTCGTGAGATTTATGTTGCTGATATTCTGGAATAGAAATAAGAGGCGCTAAATCAAAATATACATCTTTAAGATAAGTGTCAGCGTAATCAACAAAAATACGTTTACATTCTTCGTAGTCAAAATGCATTAGTGTTTGTGGGTCACGATCTAAAGAATTAGAAAATTGCATATGTGAGCTCTTAATATAATTAAGAGTTTTTCTCTTTTTGAAAATAAAGTCATCACCAAAGCCAATGTCTTTGCCTCTAAGAAGAGAAATCATGTTCTTTTGTCCTAATGGAGTGAATAATAAACGGAATTCAGTTTCATTATCACGGTCGAGAGCGTTAAATAAAGCTTCGAATTCTTCATTATGTAAACGAGTAAATCCACCATCTTTACCAACATCCTTTTTCACCATTTTATCGAGTTTTTTGTCAAACCCTTTAATGTAGTGGTTGATTTGATTTTCACTCATTGAATTGATATCAGTTGGATAACGAGAAAATGATAATCTAGGAGCAGATTCGTTACCATAAATGAGCCATGTATCTAAATAATAATAAGGCTCGGGTGCTGTATAATGAGCAACAAGAGTTTGATGTCTAACTTCAGTTCTTGTTCCACCTTTTCCATCGCTAACAACAACTGTATAAGTGATGACTCTTGTACCGGTATAGACGTGATCACGCATCGATTGGCAATAATTCTTTTCAAATACAAATGGATTACCTAAAATCGATCCAGATTGAACATACACTGTTGAAACATCGCCTTTTGTGTATTCGTTATATCCATATTTATCATGGAGATATTGATACTTTTCAGGATCAAAAGTTTCATCTAATTGAATGAGTGGAGTTGTTTTGGTAAATAGGCGAGCTGCCATATTCCATTCAAATAATGAATTCAAAGAATTCATAGAAGCATAAGCTTCTTTTAAATAATTATCAGCTTTCTTTTGATGCTCATCAATAATTGAATTAAGTTTTTTAATCGCCTTTCTTAATTTGATAGCCAAAAAGATTAGTCCGCCACCACCAGCAATTAGTCCACTTCCTAATCCTATTCCTAGTCCGCTTGATATTTTCTTTGCCGCCC
>CADBUF010000041.1 GCA_902797795.1 uncultured Erysipelotrichaceae bacterium | reverse complement strand
CGAATCCCTCTTATATTTTGCTCCCCACTCTAGTGAATGGTTTTATGGGAACTCCCCACTAATCCCCCACTTTAGTTAATAGAGCCACTTTGTTATCTCTTATCTTCGAAGATGCCTTGATATGACCAGCAGTCTCTAAGAGTTTGTGCTTTAGTAGCGTAATTCTTTTCGCTATCTTTCATGATATCGGTGATACCGAAGAACATAGCGGTAATTCCTCTAACGTGGAATGCATCGTCATTACTAATGGTTTTGCTATAATCAAACATCATAGTAAATGGTGTTTGGAAATTGTCATTAGTGGTATCGGTTCCTTCTTTACAGAGAGTGGTGATACTGCTTTGTAAAGATTCAACTTTGGTTTGATTACCATCGTTGATGAGATTTCTATATAAAGGATAAGACAATTCTCCACCTTCACCGAAAGCTTCAGTCATGGTGTCGAAGAAGTTTTTGTTGTTTTCTAAGTTAGCGATCTTTTTGATGTATTTGACTTTGTCAGTTGTATCTCTAGCACCACAAAGGACAGTGTAGAGTTTGAACATGCCATGTCCTGCATAGGATTCACCCCACCAGGCAGCATTGCTCCAGTTATCATTTAAGAATTGCCAAGCTCCGACTTGGGAGGAACATTCGGAATCTTGTTCAATGAAAGTAATGAAGAATTTGGTGCCAAAAGCTTGGGCGACTTTATCGATAGCGCTTTGATTTCCTTTTAAACCATTACCTTCGGCTAAGTAAGAGAATAATAAATTGACTTTGTCACCAGTAAGTAATTTGTCATCACTAGTGTAATATTCATAGTTGTAATCGGTTGTATCTGGATCTTTTTCAAACGCTTTTTTGATATATGGGATTGAGAAGATAATAGCGAAGATACCACCAACAATTAGTAATGGTTGAATCCAAGCTGTATTAGCAATCCAACGTCCGATTTTCGCGAAGAATCCACCGATTGCTCTTAGTATTTTCATGATATTTTGCCTCCTATATTAAGATATAGCACGTAAATATTACCATATTAGTATATTTATTTTCAATAAAAATAATGACTAAAATTTTATATAACTTAATTTCTATGAAATTAAACAAAAAAATAGTTTCTATTCATAACTCTTTGTTGTTTTTTAAAGTGATGATGTATAAAATACATTTTGTTAATATGAAGAAGCTCAATCGTATCAAAAAGAAATTCCAAAATTATCTTTATGATCATATCCATGTTAAAGAAGGACTAAACGTTTCAAAAGGTCTTTTTATTGCAGCTTTCTCTGCGGTGTTTTACGCTTTTGCTTTCTATTGTTTCATCACGCCTACAAACGCTAATGCGGCGAAGTATCCAACTAATCTCGCTGGTCAAAGTATCATTACCGGCGGTGTTGGTGGTATTACTCAAGTCTTATATCAAATCATTCATATATCTGGTGGTAATGTCGATCCTTTCATGCTTCAATCCATCTGTTATTTTGCTTTTAACATTCCAATTTTGGCTTTTGCTTATTTTAAAATTGGAAAGAAATTCGCTCTTCTTTCATTAGTTAATGTTGGTTTATCTTCCTTATTCATTCAGTTATTTGATAATTTAGAAGTTGCTAAAAATATCGCGTCCATACTTAGCGACCAACACATCACTCGCGTGCTCTTTGCTGGTATATGTATAGGTATAGCTTCTGCTTCTGCTTTTAAGAGTGAAATTTCTTGTGGAGGAATTGATGTTTTCTCCTATTATTTCTCACTCAGAAAATCAACGAGTGTAGGTAAATATGCGACTGCGATTAATAGCGTCATTATCACCATGTTCTCTATCCTTACAATCGTTGGTAATCACGGCGAATATATCGAGATTGGTCTACTCAACTTTATGTTTGGTGTTGTTTATTTAGTTGTGACTATGTTAGTGGTTGACTTGATCAACATTAGAAACAAAAAAGTTCAGCTACAAATTATCTCATCTTATGACGATTTAACCTCTATTTTGATTGCAAATTTCCCACATTCGACCACAATTGTTAAGGCTAAAGGTGGATATAGTCGCGCTGAAAAAACGATTGTTTATATGGTTGTTAGTTCTAATGAAGTGAAGCGTGTTATTAACCTAATGAAAAAGGTTGATCCTCATTCATTTATTACCGTCACTTCTTTGGTGCAAGCTTATGGCAATTTCTATATCAAGCCAATTGAATAAAGTAGTTTAAAAAAAGCACTTCGCGATGAAGTGCTATTTTTTTATATTTGATCAAGCTCTTTTTTAATTCCTTCTTTATCAAGATTTTGTCCAATGAAGACGAGTTTGATAAGTTTATCTCCCCATTTATCATCCCAGTCATGAGCGAAGTTTTTATCATTTTCTCTAAGTATTTGTAATTGTTTTTTACTTAGCGATTCGCTATACCATTTACCACTTAGATTAAGAGTTTTTTGATGTCCAACTTGTTCATAAACATAGGCATTTTTATCATCTTCTTTAAAATAGAGAATTCCTTTACTTCTAATGATATTTCTTCCATTATCTTCTGCCCAATTTATGAAGCCCTCTTTAGAAAATGGTCTTCTTCGATAGTAGACAAAGGTGTTGACGTTATATTCATCAGCAGTGCCTTCATCATCATTTTGATCTACTCCATGTTCATGGTGGTGATGGTGATGGTGGTGATGTCCTTCTTCATGTTCGTCTTCATGATGGTGGTGATGTTCTTCGTGTTCATCATCGTCATCATGGTCTTCGTGGTGATGTTCTTCATCAGAATCTATTTCATTGCTCCAATCTTCGAATTCACTGATCCAAGCAGCGGAAGTTGAAGCTTTTTCAAAGTCAAACAAGTTTGTGTCAACAATCTCATCAATATCAACTTCACAGTAATCTGCATGTACAATTTTGGCTTTTGGTTGGATTGCTTTAATGACTGCTTCTACACGTTTGAGTTCTTTTTCACTTATATCACTAACTTTATTTAAAATAATGACATCGCAGAATTCGATTTGTTGGATGACAAGATTTTCTAAATCTTCTTCACCTCTAACTGTTTCTTTAAAAACTTCTCCGCATCCAAATTCATCCTTAAGTCTTAATACATCAACAACTGAGACAATCGCGTCGAGCTTATAGAATTTTGGAAGCCCCCTTTTATTAAATTCTTCTTCCATATAAGAAATGGTTTGCGCGATTGGGACAGGTTCACATATTCCACTTGCTTCAATGATGATGTGATCAAAGCGTTGGGTTTGCACTAAATCGGCAAGTTGATTGATCAAATCTTTTTTAAGAGTGCAGCAGATGCATCCGTTTTGTAAGGAGACGAGATTATCATCTTTTCCTGAAACGACTCCTTCTTTTTCAATTAATTCAGCGTCGATGTTAACTTCTCCTAAATCGTTAACAATAACCGCCATTTTATGATTCTTACTATTTCTTAAGATGTGATTGACTAAGGTTGTCTTTCCACTTCCTAGATATCCAGTTATTAGTGTAATAGGTACAGTATTAATTTCTGCCATATTATTTCCTCCAAAATCATTATTATGATATATCTTTAATTATATAATCGCAAAGAAAAAGACACATAAATGTGTCTGAATTTTTGATTGTGGCGGAGAAGAAGGGATTTGAACCCTTGCAAGACTTGCATCTTCTAGCAGTTTTCGAAACTGCCCCCTTCAGCCGCTTGGGTACTT
>CADBUF010000040.1 GCA_902797795.1 uncultured Erysipelotrichaceae bacterium | reverse complement strand
CGATGCTGACGTTGATGGTAGCCATATTCGTATCCTCTTATTAACATTCTTCTACCGCTTTATGCGTCCATTAATTGAGAACGGATACATTTATATTGCTCAACCTCCTCTATACAAAGTTTCTTATCACGGAAAAGATTATTATTCCTATAACGATGAGCAACTTGAAATTATTAAAAAACAATTGAACCTCAAACCTGGATATCCATTCCAACGTTATAAAGGTCTTGGTGAAATGGACGCTACCCAATTATGGGAAACCACCATGGATCCAAAAAATAGAAAAATGTTACGTGTAACTCTTGATGACGCAATTGCTGCCGAACAAGTCTTCACTGACTTAATGGGCGACAATGTCGATCCAAGAAAAGAATTCATCCACGCTAACGCTAAGTTCGTTAAGAACTTAGACATCTAATGAAAGGAGAATATAACAATGTTGTTCGAAGAAGAAAAAATAGAAAACGAATCCGAAGAATCTTTAGAAGAATCTAACGAAGAACAAGGTGAAGCTATTGAAGCTGGCATTGTTGCTGGTTTAAAAGATGTTAACACCGTTGATATTGTTAAAGAATCCTTCTTAGATTATGCGATGAGTGTTATCGTCTCTCGTGCTATTCCAGACGCTAGAGATGGCTTAAAACCTGTCCATAGAAGAATTATTTATGGAATGAACGAATCTGGAATTACTCCTGAAAAACCACATGTCAAATCTGCAAGAATTGTCGGTGATGTCATGGGTAAATATCACCCACATGGTGACTCTGCTATCTATCTTTCTTTAGCAAGATTTGCTCAAGAATGGAATATGAGACATTGTCTTGTTGATGGCCACGGTAACTTTGGTAGTATCGATGGTGATGAACCAGCGGCTATGCGTTATACCGAAGCCAGAATGAGCAAGATCGCTCTTGAAATGGTTAGAGACATCAACTGTGACACCGTCGACTTTGTCGACAACTATGATGGCAGCGAACAAGAACCAAGTGTTTTACCTTCTAGATTCCCTAACTTATTAGTTAATGGTTCTAGTGGCATCGCTGTAGGTATGGCCACTAATATTCCTCCACACAATTTAGGTGAAGTTATTGATGGTGTAGTCGCTATCGCTCATAATCCAGAAATCAGTAATGTTGAATTAATGCAATATGTCAAAGGTCCTGATTTCCCAACTGGTGCTCTTATTTTAGGAAGAAGTGGTATTAGAGACGCTTATGAAACCGGTACTGGTAGTATCGCTATTAGAGCAAAGAGCCACATCGAAGAAAGAGGAGAACACGGTTTAAAAAGAATTGTTATCGATGAAATTCCATATGGCTTAAACAAATCTACATTAGTAGAAAACATCGCTTCTTTAGCTAGAGAAAAGATTGTTGATGGAATTACTGAAGTTAGAGATGAAACCAACAAAAAGGGAACTCGTATTGTTATTGAAGTAAGAAGAGACATCATTCCTGAAGTCTTACTTAACCAATTATTTAAAAATACTTCATTACAAACTAGTTACGGCATTATTATGCTCTGCCTTATTGACGGAGCACCAAAAATTGCCCCACTCAATGTTCTTTTACAAAAATATCTCGATTTCCAAGTTGAAGTCATTGAAAGAAGAACTAAATTCTTACTTAGAAAAGACGAAGAAAGACATCATATCGTCGTTGGTTTAATTAAGTGTCACGATAACATTGATGAAATTGTTGATATCATCAAAGAAAGCAAAACTCCAGAAGATGCGACTGTCGCGTTAATGGAAAAATACAGTTTCTCCGAAGCACAAGTTAACGCAATCTTAGGCATGACATTAAGAAGATTAACTGGCATTGAAGAAGATAAACTTGAATCTGAAAAAGCCCAACTTGAAATCAATATCAACGAATATAATCGTATTCTTTCAAGCCGTGCTAACGAAATTGAAGTTGTTGTTAAGGAATTATTAGAAATTAAAGAAAAATACGCGGATGAGCGTAGAACCGAAATTACTAATGATGCAGCTAGTATTGATGATGAAGACCTCATTCCTCAAGAAAATATTGTTGTCGCTATTACTAGAGGTGGTTACGTTAAGAGATTAACTTCCGATTCCTTTAAAGCACAACATCGTGGAGGTAGAGGTGTTAGAGGTATGTCCACTAACGAAAACGATATCGTTGATAACATGGTTTATACCAAAACCCATACTGACCTTCTCTTCTTTACAGACTTTGGTAAAGTTTATAGAATTCGTGGCTATATGATTCCAGAATTCTCCAAAGCAAGTAAAGGTGTACCAATTATTAACTTAATCAATATCGAAAAAGGTGAAAATGTTAAAGCTATTATTGCTTGTGACGAATATATTGAAGACCACTACTTAATGTTCTTCACCAAATCAGGTGTTGTTAAGAAAACATTAATCAGTGAATATGAATCCATTAGACAAAATGGTAAGATTGCTATCTCTTTAAGAGAAGGTGACACCTTATTCGCGGTTAAAGAAGTCGAAGAAGACACTATTATTGGTATTGCCGCCAATAATAGCAAGATGGTTAACTTCAAATGTAGCGAAGTTAGACCAATGGGTAGAACCGCCAGTGGTGTTAAAGGCATTGAACTTGCTGATAATGAAGAAGTTGTCGGTGTTACCACCTCAAAAGAAGGACAACATATCTTAGCTATGACTTCTAAAGGCTTTGGTAAACTCACACCTGTTATCGATAGCGATGGTGATTTAACTTATCGTATTACAAAACGTGGCGCTAAAGGTGTTACAACCCTCAAAGCTACAGACAAAGTTGGTGATTTAATCGCAGTTAGGGCTGTTAATTTAGAAGACGACTTAATGTGTATCACTAATGCTGGCATTGTTATTAGAACCCCACTTAACCAAATTAGAATTTGTGGACGTAATACTTCAGGAGTCAAAATTATGAATCTTGAAGGACGTCAAAGAATTGTTTCTATCGCTATCGTTCCTCATGAAGAAATTGATGAAAGTGAACCAATTGAAGGCGAAGAAGTACCTAACGAAGGCGAAGAAAATAGTTCTAATGACACCGCATTACCAAGTAATGAAGGCCAAGAATAATTAACCTATATTACCAACAAATAATCATATATTAGAGGATTAAAATTATGATTGATATTAATTTAATTAGAGAAAGACCAGATTATGTTAAAGAAGCTCTTAAAAAGAAAATGTGGGACGCTGATTTTACCGATCTACTTTCTTGGGATAAAGAAAAAAGAGAATTGATGCAAGTTGTCGAAAACAACAAAGCAGAAATGAACAAATTATCTGCCACTGTTCCTCAACTTAAAAAAGAGGGTAAAGATGTAAAACCTGTCTTTGAAAAAGTTAAAGAAATAGCCGCAAAAAATAAAGAATTTGAAGAGAAATTAGCTGAAATTGATGTAAAAATTAATGATTTTGTTGCTGCGCTACCAAATATTCCTGATGATGATTTAGTTGGCGGCGGAAAAGAAAACAATAAGGTCATTCACACCTTCGGCAAAAAACCAGAATTTTCCTTTAAAATCAAAGACCATGTGGAACTCGCTACTTCCTTAGGATTAGTCGATTATGATCGAGGCGCTAAGATTGCCGGTAGAGGTAGCTGGGTATACACCAATTTAGGTGCTAGACTTGAATGGGCTTTATTAAACTTCTTTATTTCTGAACATTTAAAAGATGGATATGAGTTTATCCTACCACCACACTTATTAAATGAACAAAGCGGATATGTTGCTGGTCAATTCCCTAAATTTAGAGAAGATGTTTTTTGGCTTAGTGGACTCGAACCACAAAGGTTCCTTCTTCCAACCGCTGAAACTGCTTTAGTCAATTTACATAGAGATGAAATTATGAGTGAAGATGATCTTCCTAAAAAATATTTCGCTTACACTCCTTGTTATAGAAGAGAAGCTGGTAGCTATCGTACCGAAGAAAGAGGTATGATTCGTGGCTATCAATTCGACAAAGTGGAAATGGTTCAATATACCAAACCAGAAGATAGTGATAAAGCATTTGAAGAACTAGTCGGTAAAGCTGCTTCTTTAGTAGAAAAACTTGGACTTCATTTCCAAATTTCCAAATTAGCCGCTGGTGATATTTCTCACTCAATGGCGAGAACATATGATATTGAAGTCTACATTCCTTCTATTGGAATCTATAAAGAAGTTAGTTCTGCAAGCAACGCTCGTGATTATCAAGCGCGTAGAGGAAAATGTAGATTTAGAGATTCTAAAACTGGTAAAACTAGATTCGTTCACACTCTTAACGCATCTGGACTTGCCACTAGTAGAGTTTTCCCTGCAATCTTAGAACAATTCCAACAAGAAGATGGAAGCGTCCTTGTTCCTGAAGTGCTTCAACCATTCATGGGTGGAATTAAGGTTTTAAAACCTATTAAATAAGCACCTTCTTATATTAATTGCGGCCCATTTAAGTGGGTCGCTTTTATATTGTTCTCACATATTGATATTGCCACTTACATGCAAAAATTGCATATTTTACTTTACACATATGCGAATAAACATATAATATATACTCGAAAGAGGTGCAAAAATGACACTTAAAGAATTACGCAATAATTGCAAACTAACTCAAAAAGAGGCATCTGAAGTTGTAAAGATGCCACTTAGAACTTTTGTTGAATATGAAAACAACGAAAGCAAAGCTGATCAACTAAAATTAGAGGCTATTAAGGATAGACTCATGGAGTACGCTGCCAAAGATACTTCCATTCTTAAAGACAAAGTATTACTCATTACTGGTGGTACTGGTTCCTTTGGCCACGCGGTTGTTGATCGTTTCTTAAATACTGAAATTAAAGAAATTAGAATCTTGTCTCGTGACGAAAAGAAACAAGATGATATGAGAAAGGCTTATAACAATTCCAAACTCAAATTCTATATTGGCGATGTTAGAAACCTTGACTCTATTATTGATTCCTTCAAGGGAGTCGATTATGTCTTCTCTGCTGCTGCATTAAAGCAAGTTCCTTCTTGTGAATTCTACCCAATGGAAGCGGTTAGAACTAATGTTATCGGTTCTGATAATGTTATTACTGCTTGTGTACGTAACGGAGTCAAAAAAGCCATCTTCCTTTCTACTGATAAGGCTGCTTATCCAATTAACGCGATGGGCATTTCTAAAGCATTAATGGAAAAGAACGTAATTGCTAGAAGTAGACAACTTCTTCCAGGAGATACAGTTCTTTGTTTAACAAGATACGGTAATGTTATGGCGAGCCGTGGAAGCGTTATTCCTCTATTCTTAAATCAAATACACGAAAATAAACCAATCACCATTACAAATCCAGACATGACTAGATTTATGATGACTTTAGATGATGCGGTTGATTTGGTGTTATACGCTTTTGAACATGGTGAACAAGGTGACCTATTTGTTCAAAAAGCACCTGCTGCCACAATTGAAACCTTAGCGAAAGCAGTTATTGAATTAACTGGTAGTAAAACTGGTGTCTCATATATCGGCACTAGACATGGTGAAAAATTATATGAAACCTTAGTTACACAAGAAGAAATGCTTAAGGCTGTTGATTTAGGTAATTTCTTCTGCGTTAAAGCCGATAACAGAGACCTCAACTACGACAAATATTTCTCTAAAGGAAACAAGAAACTCAATTTAGGAGAAAGCTATACATCACATAACACTGGTAGATTAGATGTCAAAGGAATGAAAGAACTTCTTAAGAAGCTTGAACTCTTTGGCGGACCAGTCAAACAACACGAATAGGATTAATCCTAAATAGGAGGTTATGAAAATGCCTTTTAAAGATAATGGAAAAATTAAATTAATGATTATCGTGGGTACACGCCCAGAAATCATTAGACTTGCAGCGGTTATCAATAAGTGCCGTGAATATTTCGACACTTTATTAGTTCACACTGGGCAAAATTATGATTACACACTTAATGGAGTCTTCTTTAAAGACTTAGGAATTAAAGATCCAGACATCTATTTAGACGCTGTTGGAAAAGATTTAGGTGAAACAATGGGTAACATCATCGCTAAGAGTTATGAAGCGATGGTCGAAAACAAACCTGATGCAGTATTAGTCCTTGGAGACACAAATAGTTGTTTAAGTGTCATAGGTGCTAAAAGATTACATCTACCTATCTTCCATATGGAAGCAGGCAATAGATGTAAAGATGAATGTTTACCTGAAGAAACAAACAGAAGAATTGTTGATATCATCTCTGATGTGAACCTCGCCTATAGCGAACACGCTAGAAGATATCTTGCTGATTGTGGTTTACCAAAAGAAAGAACCTATGTTACTGGTTCCCCAATGGCGGAAGTTCTCACTAACAACTTAAAAGAGATTGAAAATAGCGATATCTTAGCTAGATTAAAACTTCAAAAAGGTAAATACATCTTATTAAGTGCTCATAGAGAAGAAAATATCGATACTGATAAGAACTTCTTCTCACTCTTTAACGCAATTAACAAATTGGCAGAAAAATATGATATGCCAATTCTCTATAGCTGCCATCCACGCAGTAAAAAGAAATTAGAAGCTACTGGATTTAAGTTAGACAAAAGAGTGGTCATGCATGAACCATTAGGTTTCCATGACTATAACAATTTACAAATGAATGCTTACGCGGTAGTTAGCGATAGCGGCACTCTTCCAGAAGAGAGTAGCTTCTATGCTTCTATAGGAAAACCAATTGCCGCTGTTTGTATTAGAACATCAACTGAAAGACCAGAAGCTCTTGATAGTGCTTGCTTTGTTTTAGCAGGTATCGACACCAAGAATTTATTACAAGCTGTTGAAGTTGCAGTCTTAAATAAAAAAGGTTGCAAACCAGTTGATGATTACGTTGACACTAACGTTTCAGATAAGGTTGTGAAAATCATCCAATCCTATGTCGGAGTCGTTAACAAAATGGTTTGGCGTAAGGACATGTTGGAATAATTATGAAGGTCTTAGTAACAGGGGCAAAAGGGTTTATTGGAAAACACATGTGTCTACTCTTAAAACGTAAAGGACACGAGGTTTTCGAATATGATTTAGACTCCACTGACGCCGACTTGATTAGCTATATTAACAACGCTGAATTCATTGTTCATCTTGCTGGTATTAATCGTCCATTAACAACTCAAGAATTTTATGACGGAAACGCCAATTTTACAGCAAAACTAGTCGATTTGCTTAAAAAAAGTGAAAAATTTACACCAATTATTATGTCTAGTAGTATTCAAGCTGCTCTTGATAATGATTATGGAAAGAGTAAAAAAATGGGTGAGGATTTCTTGCTCAAAAGCGGTCTTCCAGTTTATGTTTATCGACTTGCAAATGTCTTTGGGAAATGGTGTCGACCAAATTATAATTCGGCCGCAGCAACATTCTGCTATAACATTGCTCACGACTTAGAAATTCAAATTAGAGATCGTGAATATGTTGTCCACTATAATTATGTTGAAGATATCGTTAATGAATTCCTTAAAGTAATCGAACTTGGTACTCACAAAGGTGAAAAAGAAATTCAATATGTGAACCCAACTTATGATTGTTCTTTAGGCAAACTTGCCGACCTCTTATACTATTTCAAAGGCGAGATTGAAAGTGATAGACATCTACCACTACTCCATGACGAATTTGAACTTAAGTTATTTAAGACGTTCTGTGATTATTTAAGTGAACCAGGTTATTCGTTTAATTTTGCAGAAGACGCCAGAGGTAGCTTTGAAGAATTATATAAGTCCAAAAAATGGGGACAAATAAGTGATAATGTTGCTTTCCCTGGAATCACCAAAGGTGGCCACTATCACACATACAAAAAAGAAATCTTCTATACAGTTATTGGAAAGAGTGAAATTAAACAAAGAGATGTTAAAACTAACGAAACAATTGTTGATGTTGTTGATGGAGAACATCCAAACCCAATAAATATTAGAGTGGGCTATACTCACCAAATTAAAAATATTGGTGATAATGATACTCATACGATTATGTGGATTAGTGAAATTTATAATCCAGACACTCATGACACATATCGTGAAGATGTGTAATCGGTTAACTTTATTAATCAGGAAAGTGTGTTGTAAAAAACACGCTTTTTTGTTTTAATAATACATACATCACGTATGGAAAACGAAAGACTCATTAATTTCTTAAAAAGTAAAAACATTAAATGTTCTAAGGTGTTTTATAACCCTTCATATGATTTTCTTTTTGAGTGTGAGACTGATCCAAATCTTCGTGGCTATGAAAAAGGTCAATTAAGTGAACTAGGTGTAGTTAATGTTTTAACTGGAGTGTACACTGGTAGATCTCCAAAAGATAAATTCATAGTTATGGATGAAGTAAGTAAAGACACCATTTGGTGGGATTCCACTTCATATCATAACGATAATCATATAGCTTCGTTAGATGCGTGGAATGAATGTAAAAGAATTGCTACCAATCAATTATCTAACAAAAAATTATTTGTGGTTGATGCTTATTGTGGGGCAAATAAGAACACTCGTATGGCGGTCCGTTTTATTATGGAGGTCGCCTGGCAAGCACATTTTGTAACCAATATGTTTATTAGACCTTCTAAAGAAGAGTTAGAAAACTTTGAACCAGATTTCATAGTGTACTGTGCTTCTAAAGCAAAAGTGGATAATTATAAAGAACTTGGCTTAAATAGTGAAACCGCAATCCTTTTTAATTTAACGAGTAAAGAACAAATCATTCTCAATACTTGGTATGGTGGAGAAATGAAAAAAGGAATGTTCTCGATGATGAATTATTTCTTACCACTTAAAGGCATTGCTAGCATGCACTGTTCTGCTAATACTGATTTAATTGGAAAGAACACTGCTATTTTCTTTGGATTAAGTGGAACTGGCAAAACAACATTATCTGCAGATCCAAAGAGATTATTAATTGGTGATGATGAACATGGTTGGGATGATGAAGGAGTGTTTAACCTTGAAGGTGGGTGCTACGCAAAAGTCATTAATCTTGATAAAGACAGTGAACCAGATATTTATAATGCGATTAGAAGAAATGCTCTACTTGAAAATGTTAAAGTCAGTGAAAATGGGAAAGTTGATTTCTCTAGTAAAGAATTAACTGAAAACACTAGAGTTAGTTACCCTATTAATCATATAGAAAAAATTGTTAAACCAGTTTCTAAAGGCCCACATGCTAAAAATGTAATTTTCCTTAGCTGTGACGCTTATGGAGTTTTACCTCCTGTAAGTATCCTTACTCCAGAACAAACCGAATATTTTTTCTTAAGTGGTTATACATCTAAAGTTGCGGGTACTGAACGTGGGATTACTGAACCAGTTCCTACCTTTAGTTCTTGTTTTGGACAACCATTTCTAGAACTAGACCCTACTATATACGCTAAAGAATTAGTAAGACATATGAAAATGAGTAACGCTAAAGCGTATTTAGTTAACACTGGATATAATGGAAGCGGTAAGAGGATATCTATTAAAGATACACGTGGAATAATTGATGCAATCCTTAATGGAGATGTTGATAAAGCAAAGACCAAAAAAATTCCAATATTCGATTTAGAAATACCTCAAGAATTACCAGGGGTTGATAATAATATTTTAGATCCAAGAAATACCTATTCTAATCATGGCGATTGGGAGAATAAAGCGAAAGAACTCGCCTCAAAGTTTATTAACAACTTCAAAAAATATGAATCAAGCGAAAAAGGAAAAGAATTGAATAAATACGGTCCAAAATTATGAATGAACGATTATTAAAAGAATTTGAAAACATTAAAAACGAACATCTTTCTTTAGATATGACTAGAGGAAAGCCATCAACTGAACAACTTGATTTAAGCATGCCAATGATGGACGTTTTAAATTCACATGCCGATTTATCTGATTCACATGGAGTTGATTCTCGTAACTATGGAAAGCTTGATGGACTTGATGAATGTAAGGAATTCTTAGCAGATATTACTGGCACAAACAAAGACAATATCATCATCTTTGGAAACTCATCACTAAATGTGATGTATGACTGTGTTGCCGATTCAATGCTTTATGGGATAAATGGAAGTACTCCTTGGTCAAAATTAGGAAAAGTTAAATGGCTTTGTCCAGTTCCTGGATATGATCGTCATTTTGCTATTTGTGAACATTTAGGAATCGAAATGATTAATATTCCGCTTCATGAAGATGGCCCTGACATGGATTTGATTGAAGAATTAATTAAAGATCCCTTAGTTAAGGGTATTTGGTGTGTTCCACAATATTCAAACCCATCAGGAACCACATACTCTAATGAAATAGTTGAGAGATTTGCTAAATTAAAACCAGCCGCTAAAGATTTCCGTATTTATTGGGATAATGCGTATTCTTTTCATCATTTATATGAAGATAAACAAGAGCATATTCCTAGCATATTATCCTTAGCTAAAAAGTATCATAATGAAGACATTGTTTATGAATTTGTTTCTACTAGTAAAATCTCTTTCCCAGGAAGTGGGATTGCCGCTTTAATTGCTAGTAACAACAATCTTAAGAGTGTTAAAGAACATCTACAAATTAAAACCATCAGCTATGATAAGGTGAATCAACTTCGTCATGTAAGATTCTTTAAAGACCTAAGCGGTGTTAAAGAACAAATGAAGAAACACGCCAATATTCTTAGACCTAAATTTGAATATGTCGAAAAAAGGTTAGAGGAAGTTAAAGATTATTGCTATTACTCTAAACCACTTGGAGGTTACTTCATCTCTTTATATGTTAAAAATAAAGCGAAAGAAATCATCTCAAAATGTAAAGAAGCAGGACTAAGGCTTACAGATGCAGGTTGTGCATATCCATATCATAACGATCCTACTAATTCGCATATTAGGTTAGCTCCTTCTTATATGAGCAAAGAAGAATTAGTAAAAGCAATGGATATCTTAGTACTTGTTATAAAAATTGAATGTGAAAAATAGTAGGCGATTTATGAACGCCTACTTTTCATTTTGTTAATGTAATACCCAATCGCGACCGCTATTGGAATAAGTGCAATGCCTGACATAATGGCAATTACAATTAATTTACTTCTTGATATTGCTTCTTTAACGCCACTTTGATCAAGGTTATAGAATAGCAAAACACCAAGAGCGGATAATGCGATTCCTAATAAAGTGAAGACAACGCTATAAATCATAAGCCTATCTTTTAGTTTCTTAATTTTAAAGTAATCAATATAGATATATGACATTAAGAATGCTCCTGCTACCGCACAGATGAAGAATAACACACATATTGTTTTTCCAGCAGCGGCGTTTCCAATCGCAATTGAAAGTGCTAAAGAGAATAAGAAGGAAGCTATTGTTAAGAACAAGAAATGGAATTTGTTTTCCTTAATGTTCTTAAATTCTTCTTTAACATTAAGTTTTTGTTTAGGAGCTTTTTCTTTCTTTTCTTCTTTAGCAAGCTCTTCTTTCCAACTAGGAGTTATTGGAGTGTATTCTTCTCTTCTAACTTCTTGCACTGGGCTAGCTTCTTCAACAGGATGATTTTCTATAATTGGTGAGGTTTCTTTAGCTTTTTCAATGTTATTTGGTTCTTCTTTTTTCTTAAATGGGTTTTTAAAAGAAGGGAATGCACTACTTTTTTCTTTCTTTTCTTCCACTACATTCGCTTCAACTTTTGAATCTAAATAAAATAATGTTCTATTGTTGATGCCTGAGAACATAAATAGGTCGTAGACTTCATTAAAGAATAAAGGAATAGCGCCTTTACTATGATAGATAACAAAATATGGATTAAATTGTTTGCTAATTTTAAATAATTCTAATGTCTTCAATTTGATATCTCTAATATCGCTTATTGGCATATCTTTCAAAACAGAAATCTTCTCAACTGCTTCCTCTTTATTAAAGGTCTTATTATCTAAAACAAAATAGACACTTGCAGAGTCTTTGATGTTAACTAAAAGAACAAAAGTATCTTTAAAATAGATTCTTTCTCCATCATCAATTACGAAAGACTGGCTACTATAATCTTTCCTAGATACGATTTCTCTAATAGGAGAAACATTGATATCAACATTATTAGCGGTATCACTATATTGAGTAGGAATGTTTTTAGAATTAAAAAATTTAATCATTTAAATTATTTTACACTTTAAAAGAGAAAGTAAATAGAGCAAAGTCTTTTATATGGTGCAAAAAATTGACTAACCACAAAATTGTTCAATTTATTGTCGCTATAATTTAGACTAATAGTAGAGGAGAAACATATGAAGTTTTATAAATGCAAACACTGCGGCAAGATTATTGCAATTGTTAACGACAGAAACGTTCCAACAATTTGTTGTGGAGCGGTTATGGAAGAAATGCCAATCAACACTGAAGATGGAGCACACGAAAAACACATCCCAGTTTATAAAGTTGAAGGTAATATTGTTCATGTTACCGTCGGTGAAGTCGAACATCCAATGATGGACGCTCACTATATTGAATGGATCGCAATAGAAACTAATTTTGGAAATCAAAGAAAAGTATTACATCCAGGTGATGCTCCAAAAGCAGACTTTGCTCTTCTTCCTGGAGAAAAAGTTAAACGTGTAATTGAACACTGTAACTTGCACGGCTTATACGCAAAATAGGCAATTCCCTACATGTAAATGAACGCCCTCTAAAGACTATAGGGGGCTTTTTTTGAAATAAAAAAGTCCTGATTCATTATCAAGACCATATATTCATTTGGTAGCTGAGGACGGATTTGAACCGCCGACCTTGAAGGTATGAACTTCCTGCTCTAGCCAACTGAGCTACTCAGCCATAATGG
>CADBUF010000039.1 GCA_902797795.1 uncultured Erysipelotrichaceae bacterium | reverse complement strand
CCCGCCGCTTTTCTTTTACCTTTGCAACACGCAGTTACTGCAGATTTACTATATCCAATACTCTTTGCCGCTGCAGATGCACTTTCATATTCAACCATTTCATTTGTGGACATATTTATTCCGACAACTGGTATTCCTGTTGTTTTATTCTTTCTAATAACAAGCTCTTCTCCCTTAAAATGCCAGTAAAAACCTCCTGCGGAATTGTATTTTTCGTCCCCCTTACAGCATTTCATTATTTTTGTGTGTCCAACTCCTAATACTCTTTCAGCTTCTCTGGCACTCTCATATTCAAACGATTCTCCGGTTTTTATATTAACTGCAATAACGGCGTGCTTCTTATCTGGCTTTAATTGTCCAAACTCAGTTCCTTCATATTTCCAATAATAATTTGCAGAAAGTGCACCAGTTAATGCTGCTTGTCTGATGGCTTCTGGACTTATATTTAAAACTCTTCCAGCCTCATTTAGACTTACAAAAGTGTTTATATATTCAAGACTTTTTGAATATTGCTCAATTTTAAATCCGTTTTTTTCTACAATCTTTTCTTGTTTGCACTTCGGACAACCTGCGCCATGGACTCGATAATATGGGCTTGTTTTAAAAGATTCACCGTGTTTGGAACAAATCCAATATCGTAGACCACTGCTTCCAGGTTTAACTTGAGAAGGTAAAACATCGCCATTCTTCCCATAATCCCACTCTTTTGCTATATCTGGATAAAGTGTTTCTAAATCATCAACTCCAGACATTGCAACTCTACCACTGCAGTGAGGACAGCCAGCTATCTTATCGATATGAACTCTTGCCGTTGGTGCTTGTTCCCATTTATAACCACAAATTGAGCATTTCCAATAAACTGGTCTAGAATAGTTTTTTGGAACATCAAAAGGTGTTAAATCACCATTCAAATCATAGTCCCATTGTTCTGCCAGCTCTTTTGAGAAGTTACCCAAACTCCCTCTTTCTTTAACAATTCTTTTTGTGTTATTAATTCCGTTATCACCCATTGAACACTTTTTGCACAATGTCCTTTTCCATTTAGTAACCGTAGAAATAGCAGCAGACCATTGTTTACCACAACGCTCACACTTAAAAAACGCTTCATAATTAGATCCAGGAGTTAACATATATGGCGTTAATTTCCCATTACTATCTACATCCCAGTTTTTTGCTAAATCTGGATATAACACCCCAAAAGAATTCTCTACATCAATTAGATATTCCAATATTTTAGGTCTATCTCTTTTGATATTAATATCAATTGGTAAATAAACAGTTTTTCTTGACCGAAAAGTTAGGCTGCTTAAAAAAGAATACAAAAATGTATCCATTTCTAAATCACTTGGTCTTTTTTTGATGTAATAAATCTTATCAGCGGAATCTATAAACAATGATTCAGGCGCATCACCTTCGCAAACTCTTATAAGTTTAATGCCTTTTCTTTTGCAAATTTGATACTTATTTTTATCTCTTTCTCTAGCTTCCTTCGAACTATGATAAATCTTTCCGTCATATTCAATTCCAACGTTCCAAGAAGGTATATAGATATCAAGTTCTAATTTTGTTTTTGTTAGTCCTTTATATCTATTAATTGCATCAGGGAAATATTGCTTAATGTAATAATAAATAGCTTGTTCAGGAAAAGATGTAGAATGAGCTTTGACGCACTTAGGACAATCAATTGATTTGATGCTATGCGTTCTTAAATGAACCTTCATTGGATAATGGTGCCCTTTCGGGCAAATCCAATTATATGATTTCCATGTTTCTGCAGATACTTCGCTAGGAAGAACACCACTATTGTTTTCATAATCCCATTCTTCAGCAATGTTTGGATATAGAGTCTGTAAATCATTAATGCCTTTTATTACTTTTTTTCCAGAACAATATAAGCACTTGTCTTTTCTATCGTAAACATTAGCAATTCTTTCCTTCCAAGTGTGTCCGTTTGCACAGGCCCAAAAAGCTTCTTTTTTAGAATTAACCGGTACTTCGCTTGGGATTAAACCCAAAAGAATGTTTTGAGTCGCATCCCAATATTCCATTAATTCATTAATGTCTTTAACTTTCAAACCCTTACTTGATACCATACTTAAATATTATCAAAAATAGGAACAACTGAGTAAACAAATATAGCGAGTTTCCCCGCATAGCTTTCTTGTATTACCGCTTGAGCTAGTTATAAGATTCGAGTTTTATTTAAAAATAAATTTAACTCTTTGAATAATAATATCGTTCTCACCACCAACCATTATGTATGTAGGTCTTCCGTTTGACGTGATATAAAGTTGATATTTAAATTCATCTAAATATCTTTTGTTAAATCCATAGTTATATAAATGCCATTTACACTCTAGACACCCGTAATTATTTGAAAAATCACATAGCCCTAAAAGATTGTAGTCGTTGTTTATTATCAATTCTTGACTCAAAATCTGATTTCCTTTGAAAATCTCTTTCTTAATAAAATCAACAATTGGACCGATTTCTTTCTTGATGGCTAATGTTTGTTTGTTCATTGCTTCTACGTGTTTTTCGTGTTCTTTATCAACAGCGCTTATTGTTCCATCGCTATTCTCGGTGTAATAAACGGTTTCGACTTCTTCAGCTAGAATTGAGCCTAAATAATTAAGTTTCTTTTTGTTTTTGTATAAGAACTCTCTGCTATCTATCCGATTAGCGGAAAGCATTGTAGCGATTAAATGTTCGGAAGCAACTCCTGCTGGCTGATACGCATAAACAGGTGAACATTTCTTGGAAAATTCAAGCCTAAAAGCTTCTGTATATTCAATATCAATTTCAGGTAGTTTTAATATCTTTTTAAATTTAGGATGAGTATGGAGAAAGGAAACAGGAACGATATAATCGTTAGAAAACTCATATATATACCAGCTTTCTCTTCTATGATTAACT
>CADBUF010000038.1 GCA_902797795.1 uncultured Erysipelotrichaceae bacterium | reverse complement strand
ATCGAACCCGCGATCTTCTCCGTGACAGGGAGACATGTTAACCGCTACACCACTGGTCCTTTTTGCCTATATATTATTACAAATAGTGAACACCTAAATCAAGATATTTTTTTAAAAAAGGCAATTTTGAGTTTTTCTCACTAATATATTAAATATATTAATTAGAGCATTTCCTCAAATATGGCAATAATCGAACATAATAGATGGGTAAAAAATCCAAGTTTGATTTTATTTGGATCTACTAATTCACTATGTTCATAACAATCTAATAAATCATCTTCAACCGCTTTAACAGCCCCGCTATTCATGAAAATTGCACCGCATTCAAAATTATGAATCAAACTACGATAGTCCATGTTAATCGTGCCAACAAAGGCAATTTTGCCATCTGCGACCACTGCTTTTTCGTGATTAAAGCCTTCATTATACGTATATACTTTAATACCCGCATCGACGAGTTCTTTAAAATCGCGGGCCGCCATTTTATAGACCATCTTCTTATCTGGGATACCTGGAAGAAGAATTCGAATATCAACCCCTCGATATCCTGCTCGAATAATAGAAGATTTCAAATTTTCAGTAGGAATGAAATATGGAGTGGTAATATAGACGGTTTCTTTGGCGTTTTCAATGATATTAACAAATGTACTTTCTCCGGAATTATGTTCATAAAATGGAGCGGGTCCATCACCAAAAGCAGTAACTAAAGCATTCTCTTCATATCTCTCATATTCATAATTAAGATATTTATCGTAATCAGACAATTTTAGTTGCGCTAAGTCAAATAAAGAAAGGAAGAGGAATGTTAAATTTTTAATCGCTGGTCCTTCGATCTTAATCATTGCATCTTTCCAATAACCAAATCTAACGATTTCATTAGCGTATTCATCCGCGAGGTTAATACCACCAGTAAATGCTTCCTTATGATCGATAACAGCGATTTTTCTATGGTCGCGGTTATTAAAAATACCGGAAAGAACAGGAACAAATGGATTAAAACGATAACATTGAATGCCTTTCTTTTTTAAGAATCTAGGATAAGTTGTTCTCATTAATCCTGCGCATCCAATATCGTCATATAATAGACGTACCTCTACTCCTTCTTTTGCTTTAGCGATTAAGACTTCTTCAATCTTTTTCCAATAAATGCTATGACGGTCAATAATAAAGAATTCCATAAAAATAAATTCTTTAGCTTTTTTAAGTGACTCAATAAATAAAGGGAACCATTTTTCACCACATTCATAATAAGTCACTCTATTTCCAAAGGAAGGAGAATAATTTAAAGCATTACCAAGGAATTGAAATGTCGGAGTAAATTGGTTTCTACCACTATAGAGTCTTTCCATTTCAGGAGAATCTTTTGGGAAGAACTCTTGTGCTTTTTTATTAACTCCTCTTTCAACACGGCGGTATTTTGGTTTTAAACCATGGTTAGCAAAAAAGACATAAATAAGAACACCTAAAATCGGGAGAAGCAAAACTGCAACAACCCATGGTATTTTTAAATCTGCTGCTCCTTTTCGATTAATAATTATTAGGAAAATAACAATCGAAATAAATTCGTAGAAGATGATTGTGTAAACCCAAATATATTCAATATAAATAGCGGCCGCGGTTGCTAAAACTATTTGCGCCAAAATAATTAAGAGCATCAACGCTAGTCTAGAGAATAACAATTTAAATATTTTCATTATCAATTAATATTGTATTTCTTTTACAAAAAGAAAGGAACAACAAAACTATTTGATTAAGTCTTTAATAACTTCACTAGCGATGATTAACCCCATACTACTAGGAACAAAAGATGATGAACAAGGAGTCCCTCTTTTTTCTTCGTTGAGTCTTACTTTAATTGGTTCTTCTATAGAATAAACGACCTTAAGTTTTTTAATATTTCTTTTTCTTAATTCATGACGCATTATTTTTGCTAATGGATCAACGCTTGTTTCATAAATATCGCCAACTCTTAGTTTGGTGGGATCAAGCTTATTACCCGCTCCAAGAGCAGAAATAATTGGTGTATTCATTTTTGTTGCACGTTCAACTAAAGATAGTTTAGCGCTTACATTATCAATCGCATCGATAATGTAATCGTAACTAGAAAGATCAAATTCTTCTTCATTACTAGGAAGATATAACTTCTCAATAGCAGTTACTACACAATTTGGATTAATATCCAAAATATGTTCTTTCATTATTTGAACTTTGCTTTTTCCAATAGTAGAAGAAGAAGCCACCATTTGACGATTGATATTACTTTCTTCAACTTTGTCGCTATCAACAATAGTGATTTTTTCTATTCCACATCTACTTAAAGCGTCGATAACGTGTCCACCAACACCACCAACGCCAAAAACAATGACGTTGCTGCTTTTTAGTTTATTGAATTTATCTTCACCAATTAAGGAAACAAAACGAGAAAATCTTTTTGACATATTGTTATTATAATCAAAAGAAAAGAAGGAATAAATGAACTAGTCAATTAAATGTAGACAGTTAAAAAAAGATTCAATACCCCATGTCATGTTTATATTGATGTGGGGTTTTATATTGTAATGCATATGCAGGACGCTCGTAGTTAAACCAATGAATATATGCCTTTATAAATTTGTTTATATCGTCGCATTGTTTTAAATCGAAATCAAAAAACATTTCATCCTTCATCCAACCGTTAATTGACTCCATAATTGGATTATCTGTTGGAGTTCCTGCTCGAGACATAGAATGTTTCATGTTAATATTATTAAGAAGCTCATTATAGCTTCTAGAAGAATAAACCGAACCTTGGTCT
>CADBUF010000037.1 GCA_902797795.1 uncultured Erysipelotrichaceae bacterium | reverse complement strand
TCATCATTTAATAAGAATGGTCTAATTGTGGCGTGAGGACAGACAAATGCACATTGGTTACATTGGATACAGTTTTCTTTATGCCATAGAGGTACTCTATCAGCAATACTTCTTTGTTCACGATAGGTGATATCTGGATTCATTGTGCCATCAAGAAGTTCGAATTCAGTGAATTTAGAAACTGGGATATCATCTCCACCTAAATTACCCATTACAGCAACATAGGTATCAAAATATTCATCACCAGTTAATTTTCTTTCAAAAGTTGGTTCTAAAGCTTTCCAAGATGGATCAACTTTTAATTCTCTTAAGCCTTCAGTACCGGCGTCAATTGCTTTCCAGTTAAGTTCAACAACTTCTTGGCCTTTCTTGGCGTAAGATTTTTCCGCAAATTTCTTCATCCATTTGTTGGCTTCTGCATAAGGCATAATGTCTTGGTTAAGATAGAAGAATGATGCTTGTAGAATTGTATTTGTATGTCTTCCCATACCAATTTCACTAGCAATCTTGTTAGCGTCAATAACATACATTTTTGCGTGTTTTTTCGCTAAAAGATATTTAGTTCTATTTGGCATCACTTTAACGAGTTCTTCATCACTCATATCAGTATTGAGTAAGAAGGTTCCACCTTCTTTTAAATTCTTGATCATATCAAATTTGAAGAGATATGTATCAAGTGAGCAAGAGATGAAGTTCGCATTTTGGACATAGTAAGCACTTCTAATTGGAGTCTTACCAAATCTTAAGTGGGAACGAGTAACACCACCAGCTTTTCTAGAGTCATAGGCGAAATATGCTTGTGCATATTGTCCAGTTGCGTCACCAATAATCTTAATTGAAGATTTGTTCGCAGAAACTGTACCATCACTACCTAAACCATAGAATAAGCAGCTTGTGTAATCAGCTTTGACGTGGAATTCGTCATCCACAGGAATTGATTTATGAGTCACATCATCATTAATTCCAACGGTGAAATCATGATGACAAGAACTACTATTTAAGAAATCATAAACAGCTTTGACATCTTTTGGTTGAGTATCTTTACTGGATAAACCATAACGGCCGCCGATAACTTCAACATCAAGACCAGCTTGTTTGATAACAGAAACAACATCTAAATAAAGTGGTTCGCCAGTTGCGCCCATTTCTTTGGTTCTATCTAAGACTGCAATTCTTTTTGCAGATTTTGGTAAAACTGCGAGTAAGTGTTTTGCAGAGAAAGGACGATATAAATGAACTTTGACTAAACCAAGTTTTTCATTTGGAAGAGCATCAATAACTTCTTTAGCGGTATCAGTAATGGAACCCATCGCAATGATAACTCTATCAGCATCTTTGGCTCCGTAATATGTAAATGGAGCATATTCTCTACCAGTTAATCTACTGGCTTCTTTGAAATATTTAACAGCGTAATCAACGACTTTATCAAAGTGAGCGTTTTGTGCTTCTCTACCTTGGAAATAAATGTCATCATTTTCCGCTCCACCACGAGTAACTGGGTGGGTATGTGGGTTCAAGGCACGAGCTCTAAATTTCTCAACCTTGTCCATTGGAAGGAGTTTCTTCCATTCATTTTCATCAACGAATTCAACATTTTGAATTTCGTGTGATGTTCTAAATCCATCAAAGAAATGGCAAACAGGAGTTTCTCCATCAATCGCCAATAAGTGAGCAACTGGAGTTAAATCTGCGATTTCTTGAACGGAGTGAGAGCAAATCATTGCAACACCAGTTTGTCTAATTGCATAGATGTCTTGGTGATCTCCGAAAATAGATAATGATCTTGTTGCTAAGCTACGTGCAGAGACGTGCAAGACTACTGGTAATAATTCACCAGCCCATTTATAAATGTTAGGGATCATTAAGAGCAAGCCTTGGCTAGCGGTATATGTACTTGCTAAAGCACCAGCTTGAAGAGCACCATGAACTGCGCCAGAAGCACCAGCTTCAGATTGCATTTCGCTGACTTTAACAACACTACCAAAATAATTTTTTCTTCCTTTACTGGCTTCAACATCAATTACTTCTGCCATTGGGCTAGAAGGAGTGATTGGATAAATACCAGCAACTTCAATAAAGTTATAGGATTCTAATGCGGCCGCTGTATTTCCATCAACGGAGAGCATTGTCTTTTTAACTTCCATTAGTTTTTTCCTCCAAATTAAAATAACCGTATTTAATATACACACGTATAAGCGCACATTCAAGGAAAGAATGACAAAACACAAAAAACGGCTAGCAGATAATACTAGCCGAATTTTTACTGTCTATTTGTGAGTTTTTCGATAATTCTGTTCGTCGATAACGAGCTTCTTTAAAATCTTTAAGTCAATATCGCTAAGAACAACATTTCTATCAAGAAGTCCGCCAACAGATGTCATCTTCTTATAAACAAAATCGTTTATAGATTCGTATTTTTCAACATCCTTCTTTCTAATAACGGGTTGTTTTTTAACTAAAGTCTTATTTTCTTCTTGCTCAATTAAATATTTTTTGATTTCTGGAATAAGTTCCATGAGGTTAAATTCGGGGTCCATTTTTAAAGTAGGTTCAAAATAAGAGAGATGCTCATTAATGATTTCAGGATAGACTCCAACATATTTAGAAAGTCGGTCTGCGGTTACATATTTACGATTAATTTTAATTAATCCATTAAGGTATTTTTTTAAATCACTGGCCTTTGGTGCACCCATAATATTTACCTCCACTTACCAATAATTTTATCACACTGAAGATAAATTAAAAGACCCTCAATGTTAGAGGATCTATTATACAAATTAATATAATTAATCAGCGACAGTGTCTGATTCTTCAATAGATAGATATTTGTTATTATCAATTACTATATTAAGAATGAAGAATGACACAGTGACTAATAAAGCACCCATAGAGACATCGCTCAAGAAATGAGCGCCGACATAGATTCTTGAGAAGGCAACAAGTAATAGCCAAATTAGTCCAACATAGAACATCGGAAGAACGTATTTTTTATAGTGCTTATCGATAAGAGGGAGGAAGAAGGCAAACATCATTGGAATAACGCAATATGATGCGTGGCCACTAGGAAATGACTCGAATTCTTCTTTAGGAACTCCAAGTTCGATATATGTTTTGTGCCCTTTAAATGGGCTCCACCAATTATGGTAATTAAGTCCATCAATTGTTCCTAACGATCTAAATCTTGGTCGATGGTCAATAACTTTAATTACGGAAAGAAAACAAAGAAGCGCAATAGCGAGCACCGCCACAAAGAGTAGATAATAAACCCACAGCTTCTTATTAGTGGTTTTTTTATTAACAATATAGCCAATGAAAAAGGCAAGTAAATCAATAGGAGCCGCGATAAAATAGCCATAATGAAACTTCATGTCAGGGTATTGGAATCCGTTTAATCCAAAGAATTCTCTTCCAGTGAAATAGACTGAAAGCCCATAAATAGCTACAGCTAAAACAAACATCAAGATTGTCAAAAATAGGTTTGTTTTCTTATTTTTAATATCAGCGAAATCTCTTTTTAAGCCAAAGGCAAGGAAACCTCCACCAATAAAAGAAACAATAGCAAAACCAGGGACAGCCCCTAATACGGAAATGGTTAATCCAAATTTATCGGTTCTACCACCAATTTGATACAAGGAATCACTGATTTGGAAATCAAAAAATGAGCCAACAACAATCCCAACTAAACAAAGAGCAAAAACAATGTAAATATGAACAAAATATTTCCTCATAGCCATATGCATTATATTCTTTTAATTTTGATTTTCAAATAGAGGTGTAGAAAAGTATCGATCGCCACTATCAGGAAGTAGGACAACAATATTTTTATTACTATTACCCTCTTTTTGAGCATATCTAATAGCGGCAGCTAATGCAGCCCCGCTAGAAATACCAACTAAAAGGCCTTCTAAATTGCTCACTAGACGAGCAAATTCAAAAGCTTCTTCATCTCCTACTGTCATCATTTCGTCAATAACATGTAAATCGAGGATTTCAGGGATAAATCCAGCCCCAATTCCTTGAATCTTGTGAGGTCCTTTTTCCCCTTTGGAAATAACTGGACTTCCAGCTGGCTCAACTCCAATTACTTCTATATTATCAATATTTTCTTTTAAGAATCTTCCAGTTCCACTAATCGTGCCACCAGTACCAATACCAGCAACAAAAGCATCTACTTTTCCGTTTAAATCAGAATAAATTTCTGGACCAGTAGTTTCATAATGAGCTTTAACATTAGCAAAATTGGTGAATTGACCAAGAACAATAGAATGAGGAGTATTCATTTCTAATTCTTTTGCTTTAGCAATTGCTCCGCTCATTCCTAAAGATGCATCAGTGAGAACAATTTCCGCACCATAGGCTTTCAATAATTTTCTTCTTTCAATAGACATGCTACTTGGCATGACTAAAATGCAGCGATATCCTTTCATTGCACATATTGCGGCTATACCGATACCAGTATTACCACTTGTTGGTTCAATAATCACTGAATCATCATTTAATAGTCCTTTATCTTCGGCGTCTTTTAGCATATATAAAGCGGCACGATCTTTGACTGATCCAGTTGGATTAAAGAACTCCACTTTTGCGAATAGATGGCAATTTAATGAAAATTCTTCTTCAATGTGTGTGAGTTCAACTAGTGGTGTGTTTCCTACTAATTCAAATGACTTATTTACTAACATAGTTTTTAACGCTCCTCATATTCAATTTCAGCAGAAAAGCGATTTTCACCATCAACTTTTCCAACAATAATTTCTTTTCCTTCTTTGTTTGATAGGATAGTAACTTTGTCACCAAATTTAATTTCCTTATCATAATTGATGTTAATGCGACATAAGCGATGATGTTTATAGAAATCTAAATCGTGAGTATCAACGATAAATTCAACATATTGAGTGTTATTTAAATGACCATTGATATCAACATTAGAATATCTCACAACTCTTTCATCAACTGGCGACACTTCGCCTATATTAACTTTTAATGGTAACGGTAAATCATTTTTGTTAGATTCTGCTTTAACAGCTTTAATTGATTGAGGCCTAAGGACAACTTTTCGCGTGTCTTTATCAATAACTGCCCACATTGAACTAACATTTACTAGTAATTCACCTTTTTTATCATAGATTTGAAAATATCGTGGAAAGATAAATGATTTTTGTTCACCAGGATGCGTGGTAACTGTAATAATGTCATCAAGTTTAATCGCTTTATAAATCTTTACTTCTATACGAATTACTACCCAAAGAAGGTTATGTTTTAATAAATCATAATGACCAACATTAAGCGATTCGACATGATTTGAAGCGACCTCTTGCATAATTTTAAAAAGCGACGATAGTTTTAATTCAAAATTATTGTCGACATCAATTGAGGTTATTTTAATTTTCTCTTTGTACATTTTTTTACCAACTGAGAATAATATAACACCTAAACAAAAAGAAAGCGTAGCAATTTTATTGCCACGCTCATAAATTGATACTAATTATGCCTCTTTAATGATTACATCGTCTTTATAATCGACAACATATTTCTTTTCGGTGGAAATCTTTCCTTCCACTATTTGTTTAGCAATCAAAGTCTCAACATTGTTTTGGATGAATCTCTTAATTGGTCGAGCCCCATATTTATCACTATAGGAATTATCGAGAACATATTTTTTAAGTTCATCGGTGAATTCAAAACTGTAATATGATTCTTGAAGTCTCTTATTGAGATCATTAAGCATTTTAGTAACAATTTGGCCTTGTACTTCTTTACTTAATGGTGAGAAATAAATTATCTCATCAATACGGTTAAGGAATTCAGGTTTAAATGTTTGATGGAGCAAGTCATTAACTTTTTCCTTTTGACCATTAAGTAAATATTCACTACCTAAATTACTAGTCATGATAATAATCGTGTTTTTAAAATCCACAACTCTACCTTGAGAATCAGTTAATCGACCATCATCAAGCATTTGAAGAAGTAAATTAAATACTTCAGGATGAGCCTTTTCAATTTCATCAAACAAAACGATTGAATAAGGATTTCTTCTCACTTTTTCAGTTAATTGTCCACCTTCTTCATAGCCAACATATCCTGGAGGGGCACCAATTAATCTACTAGTAGAATATTTCTCCATGTATTCTGACATGTCAATTCTCACTATGTGAGATTCACTATCAAATAAAGATTCCGCTAACGCTCTAGCAACTTCGGTTTTACCAACACCTGTTGGACCAAGGAATAGGAATGATCCAATTGGACGGTTACTATCTTTAATTCCTGCTCTTTGACGAATAATTGCATCACTAACAAGTTTTAATGCGTCATCTTGTCCGATTACTCTCTTTTTAAGAGTATTTTGTAAATCTAATACTTTTTCACGGTCTCCTTTTTCAATCTTGCTTAAAGGAATATTTGTCATTTTTGAGATGATACGAGCGATTTGCTCTTCGTCCACAACTTCGGAAAGTAATCTTTCTCCACCACCACGTGCTTCAGATTCTTTAAGTTTTTTCTCAAGCTCAGGAATTCTCTTATATTGTAATTCTCCGGCTTTTTCATATTCAGAGTGGCTTAAAGCAACATCTAAATCAAATCGAGCTTTTTCTAACTGTCCTTTAATCTCTTTAACTTTTAGAATCTCTTGTTTTTCTTGTTTCCACTTCTTTTGAAGCTCATTATCTTTCTTGGTTAAAGATTCAAGTTCGCTATTAACATCAGCAAGTCTTTTCTTACTTGCTTCGTCATGTTCTTTTGCCAATGCAACTTTTTCAATTTGAAGTTGTCTCATCTTTCTTTCAAGTTCATCAAGCTCGCTAGGCATACTTGCAAGTTCAACTTTGATTGAGGCGCAAGCTTCATCGACTAAGTCGATTGCTTTATCAGGTAAGAATCTACTTGTAAGATAACGATTACTTAAAGTAGCCGCTGCAACAAGAGCGTTATCAGTAATCTTCACACCATGGAATGATTCAAAGCGATTTTTAAGACCTCTAAGGATGGTAACTGTATCTTCAACACTTGGTTCATTAACTAAAACAGGTTGGAATCTTCTTTCAAGGGCGCGGTCCTTTTCAATATATTCACGATATTCTTTTAAGGTTGTTGCACCAATACAATCGATTTCACCTCGAGCAAGCATTGGTTTAAGCATGTTAGAAGCATCAAGAGCACCATCAGTTCTACCTGCTCCAACGATAAGATGAATTTCATCGATAAAGAGGATGATTTTTCCTTCTGATTCCTTAATTTTATTAAGGACAGCTTTTAATCTCTCTTCAAATTCACCACGATATTTGGCACCCGCTACAAGAGCGCCCATATCTAATTCATAAATAATCTTATCTTTTAATATGGTAGGAACATCATCTTTGACGATGCGTTCTGCTAATCCCTCTAAAATTGCAGTCTTACCAACACCAGGTTCTCCTAATAGGATGACGTTATTTTTTGTTTTTCTGGCCAATATTTCAATGATCTTACGAATTTCTTCATCACGACCAATAACTGGATCAACCTTTCCTTTTTTGACCTCTTCACATATGTTACGGCCGAACTTTTGAAGGACTTCTTTATCATTTTCATAATCAGGCACTTGATTCATTTGCATAATATAAATCCTCCTTTTTGTAATTCTATTGTAGCACAAAATTAGCACTCTTCAAGTGCGAGTGCTAAAAATTTTTTATACACAAAGTGTATTTTTAATATTTTTATGCATATTTCTTCCATTTAATACCCTGTGGGGGTATATTAATTATGAGGTGAATGATATGGAAAATTGCCCACATTGTAAAAAAGATCCACGCTCAGATGAATTGGTGGATAATTTACTAAAACGTCTTAAAAAAATATCTGGTCAAATTAATGGAGTTAGCAAAATGATTGAAGAAAACCGCTACTGCAGTGATGTCCTTATTCAAATAAGCGCGATTGAAAGCGCTCTCAAAGAGGTTGGTTATATCATTTTGAAAGACCACTTATTAACTTGCGTTAGTGATGATATCAAAAATAACGATTATCATTCATTAGAAGAAGCGCTCGAGATTAGCAAGAAGCTCAAATAATATGGTAATTGATCAAAAATATAAAATTTCTGGGATGAGTTGCGCTGCTTGTAGCGCACGTATTGACAAAGCAATTCGTAAACTAAAAGGCATTAAAGAAGTTAATGTTAATTTATTAACAAATTCAATGGTTGTTAGTTATGACGAACGCGTTCTTTCTAGTGATAAAATCATCGCTACTGTAATTAGTAGCGGTTATGGAGCGGCTATAATTGAAGATAATGATGTCGCTAGTAGACATAATGAATTAAAAGATGAAGAAACCCCAAAATTAGTAAGAAGGTTGATATTTTCAATTATTCTACTTATTCCTTTATTTTATTTAGGCATGGGTTACATGCTTAATTGGCCACTTGGAGAATTAAGAAATTATTTATATGTTCTAGTCATTATTGAAATGGTTCTTTCTTTATCAATAATGGTGATTAACAAAAAATTCTTTATAAGTGGTTTTAAAGCGGCCATTCATCTATCAAGTAACATGGATACATTAGTAATGCTTGGTAGCGGAGTAGCTTTTATTTATTCCTTCATCATGGGTTCGTTACTATTTTCAAAAACGATTCAAGGAGTAGATTCAACTTCTTTAAATACAATCATGATGAATATCTTTTTTGAAACCGCCGGCATGGTCCCAACTCTAATTACCATAGGAAAGGTTTTAGAAAGTTATTCCAAAGGAAAAACCACAAACGCGATTAAATTATTAATGGATTTGTCACCAAAGAAAGCCACTATCATCGTTAATGAAAAAGAAATAGAAGTCGATATAGAAAAAGTTAAAATAGGGGATTTCTTTATTGTTAAGCCAGGAGAAAGTGTCCCAGTTGATGGAGAGGTCATCAAAGGAAATAGTAGCGTTGATGAATCAATGTTAACTGGAGAATCAATGCCGATAGATAAAACTATTGGTTCTTTAGTAAAAAGCGCCACTATTAATCAAGATGGAGTATTAATTTGTAAGGCTATTAGAGTAGGTAAAGACACCACTATCAATCAAATAATCAGCGCTGTAGAAAAAGCGAGTAATAGCAAAGCTAAAATCAGCAAAATTGCAGATCGAGTAAGTTCAATATTTGTTCCTATTGTTATTTTGATATCCCTTATCACTTTTGCAGGGTGGATGATTTTTGGTAAAGAATTCCTTCTATCGCATAGCGATATTCATTCAACTTTGCTTTCCTATTCAATTGAAAGAGGGATATCAATACTAGTTATTTCTTGCCCTTGCGCTCTTGGCTTAGCTACTCCAGTAGCGATTATGGTGGGAAGCGGAAAAGCGGCTAGAAATGGAATCTTATTTAAAAACGCTGAAGTTATCGAAGAAGCAGGAAAAATTGATTATCTTCTTTTAGATAAAACAGGAACTATTACAAAAGGCAAACCCGTAGTCACTGATATTATTAGTTATATAGATAAAGAGGAACTATTAACAATTGCTTCTTCTTTAGAAATTAATAGCAAACATCCTCTAGCGGAAGCTATCAACAGTTACGCTTCTATTAATGATATTAATATTAAAGAGGTTAATAACTTTGTTAATGTACCTGGTAAGGGTTTAAGTGGTTTCATAGCAAAGAAAGAATATTTTGCAGGAAACCCTACATATTTAAAAGAAAAAACATCAATTGATATATCGAATAACAAGGAAATATATTCGTTATCTAGTGAGGGTAAAACTCCACTACTATTTTTCACTAGAGATAAAATTCTTGGAATCATTGCTGTTAGTGATGTCAATAAAGAAGATAGCGCTGAAGCAATAAAAAGAATCAAAAAACTAGGCATTACTCCAATAATGATTACTGGTGATAATTCTTTAAGTGCTAACTATATTGCTAATCAAGTTGGAATTAATTACGTAATAAGCGATCTTCTTCCTGAAGGAAAGCTTGAAGTAATTAATAAAATTAAAGAAGATGGAAAAGTGATGATGGTTGGTGATGGAATTAATGATTCCATTGCTTTAACTGCAAGTGATGTAGGGGTAGCAATAGGAAAAGGTAGCGATGTCGCTGTTGATAGCGCAAGCATTGTTTTGATGAAATCATCATTAATGGATGCATATGCTGCTATTAGAGTGTCTCAATATACATATTTAAATATTAAAGAGAATCTTTTCTGGGCATTTATCTATAATCTCATCATGATTCCAATTGCCGCAGGTGTATTAAGCACTATTGGGGTATATAAACTCATGCCGTGGATGGGAAGTGCTGCGATGGCATTAAGTAGTGTCTTTGTTGTTTTGAATGCTTTAAGAATTAATCTCTTCAATCCTTATAAAGTAGCAATGAAGAATAAGAATAATAAAATTCCACAAATAATCAAAAATTATAATACATGTCAATTTAAGGAGGATTCAGAAATGGAAAAAGTATTAAAAATCAAAGGAATGATGTGTGAACACTGTGTGATGCACGTTAAAAAAGCTCTTGAAAGTGTTAAAGGTGTTAAGGAAGTAGAGGTCAGTTTAAAAGAAGAAACTGCAATCGTTAGAAGTGAGAAGGAAATAAATGAAAAACTACTTGTTAAAGCCGTAATTGACGTAGGCTATGAAGTAGTTGATTAATTCTTATTTTCAATTAGATAGTCAATTTCGCTTTCATAAGGGAGCGACCATTCATAAGAAAGAAGAAATTCACCTGGATAATAAACATCTTTGCCGTCTAATAAATCATAATAGTCGCAACGGATGTTTTTATTTTTTAGCGCCAAAGAAGCTCGAGAAAATTCAATGCAATCAATCGAGCTTTCTTGCAATGTGTTTCTAAGTCTCCACACCGCGTCACGATATAAGATTTTTGCTTTATCGATTTGTTTGTCAGGCCATAAATAAGTAATGACTTGCTCCATGGTGATACTTTTTCCGCGATTAACAACTAACAAAGCAAATAATTCTTTAGCCTTTGAAGAAGTAAATTTCACTAATCGACCATTAACAAAGCAATCAAAAGTGCCAAAAGTTTTGACCTCTATTAAAGAAGACTCATTTCTCATTTGAGAAATAAAATGCTCAAGTTTAAGAACACTTACAGGTTTATAAATAATTCCTAAAACGTTGTTTTTAATTGATTCATTAAGATTATCGACAGCGACATTTAAGCCAGTAATGAAACAAATCTTAATCTTTTTAGAAATGTCTAAGATTTTTTTGGCTAATTCAATACCAGAAATATTTGGCATGTTGATATCTAAAAACGCACCATCAACATTATTATTTTTTACATAAGAAAGAACTAAAGAAGGGTCGTCTTTAAAAAACTTGTATTCCACATCGTCGTTAGCGATTATTTGGTCTAAGAACAAATGAAGGGAGTTAATCTCATCATCGACAACAATAATTTTCAACTTTGTTATTCCTTCCTAATTTTTGGAATCTTGATTAGTACGTTAGTTTCTTTATTAATTATACTAGATATTTCTAAAGTTGCATTTAAATGTAGACTACATCGCTCTTTTATATTTTTCAGACCATGCGATTCATTAGAAATCTTATTAGTGTCAAATCCCACTCCATTATCAGCGACTTTAACATAATAATAGTCGTTATCTTCATAGGTAGAAATTTCAATATAGCCGTCTTCCTTTTCATTGACCTTTGAATATTTAATCGCATTTTCCACAAGTGGTTGAATAGAAAAATAAGGGACGCTGAAATCGGTCGCATCAATATCAAATAAAATATTGAACGGATTACTAATTTTCATGTTTACAAATTCAATATAAGAAGACATAAGTTCAAGTTCTTTATTTAAAGGAACAACGAAAGAGTCACCACTTTCGGTGATTGCTCTTAAATTATCAGAGAATAAATCCAAAGCCTTGTTTCCTTTATCTACGTCTTCTTGATAGAAAGCTTTGATAACGTTAAGAGAGTTAAAGATAAAGTGTGGCTCCATTTGGTTTTTAAGAACACTAATTTGTAATTCTTTAACTTTCTTCTCATATTCCATTTGTTTATATGCTCTGTTGTTTGCGTTGATGACGTAAGCAAAATAAAACGCAAGATATAAAGAAAAGATGAAGAAATACATAATTGGTCCAAAACCAATATTGTTGAAATTAACATGACTAGTTTGAGAGAAAGATTCAGAATAAATAATTCCAAGCGAGGAAATAACAATTCCACAAATAAATACGAATCGCGCATTATATTTATCATGATTTTTCATCGTATTGATAATATCGAATAAACCATATAGGACAAATAAAGCCATAAATGTCATAGGGATAAATGACAAATCAAAGAATGTCAAAACAATTACAGACGCTAATAAAGTAAAATAAATAAAGATGAAGAAATAACGTTTGTTACTAACAAAGACTAAACCATATTGTCTTTTAAATAATCTGAAGATAACAAAAAGCATGATAAAGAAAGACAAATAATTTATGATCTTGCAGCTTAAAATAGTAAATCTACTATCTAATTCGATTTGAGCGCCAAGTGAATTACATAGGTATAAGAAGTCTTTTGATGTTAAAAACATTGATAAAAGGCTTAAAGAAACAAAAATCATGAACTTAGATGTTTTCTCAAAAACAAAAGGAGAAATAAGTTCAATGAAAAGCACTATGATTAAGCCAAATAAAGTAATTGTAGAAATAATGTTAAAGGCGCTACTAAATGCAGAATTTTCTGCAATGTAGAAGTTTTTATTAAAGAACCCGAAAAGAAAAACAAAGGCAAAGACCAGAGTTGTTAGGATGCTAAGAAAAATATCAAATCCACTCTTTTTCATGTTTTATAAATTATATATAAAAAAATATCCAAGCACTATAACTTAAAGAGAAGAGAATCATTATCGTACTTAGATATTTATAACTATTCTATTAGCCTATGAATAGTCACCCGTAAGGGTTATGAGCATTATATTTATATAAGTGCTAAAAAAGTGCTATAAAGAAATATAAACTTAAAATTTTTTTGTAAATAAATATAATAAAAGCATGCCGAAGATCAAAATAATATTTGTAGACATCGACTGGACAATTTTAAATCACAAATATCGTCCTGGTAGATTTGACTATAAATCCATTAAATATTTAAAGAAGTTACAAAATAAAGGTGTCAAGGTTTTCATTTGCACCGCTAGACCATATCATTCTGTAAAACAAATAAATTTCTTTAATCTATTTAAACCTGATGGAATGATTCTCGCTAACGGAGCGCTCATCATTAATGAAGGAAAAATCATCTATCAAAGCGAGATGCCAGTCAAAGATTTTGAAATGATTTGTGATCTAGCCAAAAAGCACAAAGTTAATCTTGAAGGCATAAGACCATATGATTGTTTTTTAATCTCAGAAGCAGATGAGGCAGTTCATAAATTATTTGCCACTTACCCAGAATTAATACCACCAACTGAAGACTATCATAACCAAAAAGTTATAGGTGGATGTTTATTTGCTAGCAAGGAATTTGATGCGGTTTTTGCGCCACTTTTCCCTGCAAATACCCATTATTTCCGTTATCACGACTATGGAGTGGATATTGGTTCTGAACCACATATTAAAGGTGTCGCCATCAAATATACTCTAGCTAAACTTGGGTATAAAAAAGAAGAAGCTGTCGCAATTGGAGATGACTACGCTGATATATCAATGTTTCAAGAAGTTAGTTATAGTGTCGCCATGGGTAACGCCTTAGAAGATGTTAAAAAAGAAGCTCAATATATAACAAAACCCGTATGGAAACACGGGGTCAAATACATATTAAAAAGATTAACAAAATAATTATTTGAGTAATTTTAAATATTCGTTATAAAGATTGTCGGCGGATGTTTTGATATCATATCCGTTTTCAATTACTTTCTTAACGTTATCAACTCGAGGCATTTTCTTATTAATAGCAGCAATCCATTTATCAATATTATCCTCACCTAAAGGTAGATATTCTCCGTATTTTGTAAATAAAGTGACATCAGGGACTTGATCCGAGAGTATCGCGTAAAGTCCGTTAGTTTGTGCTTCTACCGCTGCTAAGCCTAAACCCTCATATAAAGAAGGCATAACAAATGAATCAAAAGCGGAATAATATTTACCTATATCTTCACTTGGATTAATGACTTTAACATTAGTCAAATTCATTTCCTTTATTTTACTATTTAATTCATCTTCTGATGGACCCTGTCCAACAATTATATATTGGTTTTCTTTATCTTTTTTAGCGATATCTAAAATGAATTTATGATTTTTAGTGCCCACTAATCTTCCAACAGTGCCAACAACATAGCTAGATTCATCATAGCCCAAAGCTTTTCTAATTCTCTTTCTCGCATCACTATCAAAGATAAAACGATCAATTTCAACACCATTATGAATGATTTTTACTTTGCCTTCGTCATAGGCTTTGTTTCCAAATTGGAATCTACCAGCTACTTCACTACACGCAAAATAAACATTCGCGTATTTTTTAGAGAACTTTTTAAGAATGGTTTTAGCGATATGTCTTTTGAATTCTTTTTTATTACTAGCGGAATGTGAATGGGAAATTCTCACTTTGTATTTGTTCTTTTTGGCTAATCTCAAAGGGAAAACACCTAAGGTATTTAAATGAGAATGAACAATATCATAATCTCCTTCTTTGAGGATTTTGTTTAATGCCTTGTTAAATTTATGCAAATGCTTAATGTTAGGAACAAAAAGAATTTTCCCACCAAAGCGATTGATTTCATCGTAAGGGACAACAGTAGATGTATCATAAGCAACAAAAGTGCAGTCGACACGATCCGCCATATATTTATAGTGGCTCATCACAAAAGCTTCAAGTCCACCGCCGGTGAACCCACCAACTATTTGAAGAACCTTAATCTTTCTTTCCATCGTCTTTATTTTCGCTAACTTCAACCGATCCAGCGTCAGTTGCACCAGCAATTTTAACTTTACGAATATGTAATAATTTCAACCCTTGGTCAATATAATATAATCGCTCTTGTTTATTAAAATTAATAAAAGCAATAAGTAGACAATACACAACAACAAAAGCGAAGCCATTAACAAGCAGTTTGATTTTAAGATTACTAATAGGCATAAAGTAATGTAAGGCAACACCAAATGCCAGTGATGCACCAGCGCATATTCCACCTTTCAAGAAGACGTCTTTATAGAACCTTCTAAGCGAGATTTTTAAGCATTTATGATAAGCATAATTATCAAGTGCTAATTGAGCAAATCTAGCGACCATGATGGAAATAGAAGCACCAACAGCGCCGTTAACCGCATCACCCATATTACCAATGATAGAACTTCCTAATACACCAGGTTCATTTCTACTTAGCCAAACCGATAAAGTAAGGTTAATAGCTGCCTTAAATAGCGAATTGATTGCTAATTGTTTCATAAATCCCCTAGCAAACATCGCACTTTCAAGGACAACTTGAGGAATGGCAAAAACGTTATATAAACAAATAGCAATGATACACCAGTAAACTGATTGATAAGCTTGATCAGGACCGAGCCAAACAGTTATGAATTCTCTTCCAACAGTAACAAAGCCTAAGAAAATTAAAGCAATAAGAGAGAACTGCAATTTGCCAATCTTCGCAGCCAATTTCTGTAGATGTTCCTGTCGTTCTTCTTCACTACCATAAGCATCAGAACGCGCAACTTTCGCTAAGAAGAAAGTGTTAGCAATCGCACCAAATGTATAAATATATCCTTCTATTGTTGTAACAATAGTAAATAGAGCAACTTCGTTGGAGTTAGAAACAATTCCTAATATAGACGGGGTAATATTTAACACTAAACGCGCTGCAATCGCATAAATCAAGCTCCAGAAAGAGAAAGTAACAATTCCTCTAAGTTCACCTTTGGTAACATTTAGTCTTAAATCCAACTTAACGTTGAGGTAGAACCTCATATATATAATCCTGACAATTGTCGTGAATAAACCACAAGCAACGTTAACAATCGTGATTCCAATAATGCCCCAATTTAATTTAATACAAGCAATGGTTAAGCCAAAGTAAGCAACCTTTTGGAAGAATTCAGTGAATTTATTAAAACCAAATTTCTCATATGTAGCAATAACACCTGTGATAGGAGAGAAAGGTAAACCAATAATAGAGAAGCCACCAACAATCAAAATTAAGAATTGAAGTTTTTCAATCTCTTGAGGAGTATAGGTACTCCTATACATAACTGGACATAAGAAATAGACAACCGCAATTACAATTGCAAAGACTATATCAATGATGAAGTATAGTTTAACAATAGCGGCCAAAAATCTTTGAACACCATCTTTATCGCCTTTGGCTCTTAATCTAGCTAAATATGTATTGGTCGCGTTAGTTAAACCAAAATCTAAAAGCAAAAGAGCAATGATCGATGTTGCTAATCCATAAATTCCGTAATCGACTTTACCAAAGGTGTTTAAAATAAGCGGAGTTAAAACTAATCCGTGGATGATACTAACAAAAAAACTTAGGTATCCAAAGATAGATCCTAAGGCAATATTCTTTTTACTTTTGTGTTCAATACGTTCAACGTTTGTGTCGTCACTAATTTTAACCATAGCTTATACGTTAACCGCAAGCATTATACATTATTTACTAAGTAGTAGTAAAGAAAAGACAAACCTTAATTGTTTGTCCTTACTTTAATTTTCTTAGGAGTTTTACCATACAAGAGACTGATAAATCGCAAATAACATGTAGGGAGTTCAATAAATTCCACTTTTTCTTATTCTTTAATGCACTCTTATATTTATCGATATATTCCTTATAAAATGGCCTAACAGATAATCTTCTAGTAAAAGCATAAATAATCTTTTTAAGTTGTTTATAGTCCTTTTTATCAAGAAGCGGTTCAATATGGGCTTTATCAAATTCATTAAAATCTTTGATAAGAAGGTCCATGTTATTAGATACCTGTTTACCATGAATTCGATTATAAGAATATTTTTTGTTAACGACTTTGAATCTAACTCCTTCTTTTAATAAAGAAGCCCACAAATAATAGTCTTGCATAAATTTCATGTCTTCTCTAAAATGATGACCTTTAATAACTTCTTTTGGAAGTAATAAAGAGCAACCATTAATTGTGGTAATTAAGACATCATAAACATTATTAACGTTTCTACTTTTTGCAGCAGCGCGATATTTAAATTTTCCATCTTTATCAATGTATCTAGTTTTTGTGAAAGTAATAATTTTATTATTGCATCCTAGCTTTTCCCAGGCATTTACACGAGCTTCAATTGACTTCTCATGAAACATATCGTCATGAGAAAGCCACACCATAAAATCACCATTAAAGTGATCAATTCCGTAATTCAAAGCAGAAGAAACTCCACCATTTTCCTTTTCGATATATTTAACACGTTCATCACTTAGAAATGGTTCAACAGCGTTTTTTGTCGCTCCGTTATCATTACTACCATCATTAACAACGATGATTTCAAGATTCTTATAAGTTTGATTTACTGCACACTTTAAAGCACTAGCGACATAATTGCTGCCGTTATAAACAGGGATAATAATTGATACTAAATATTTCTCCATAACTCTCAAACATTTTATCAAATGATAACTTTAGAAAAAAGAACGAATTGTGTTATCATATTGCCATGAATAAAATTGCGGTTATTAATTCCACTAGTGATGGAAGCACTGGTCAATTAGCAAGGAAGATAATTGAGAGTTACGAAGGCGAAGGCCGTTTATTTTGTTTTTATGGTAACAAATACGATAATGTAACTCTTATAAAGATAAATAGAATTAAGGATATTGCGTCGCATTCAATTAGTAGAATAGATGGAAAAGATGGCTTCCACTATAAAGCATTGACTAAGAAATTAGTTAAAGAATTAGAAGCGTATAAACCAGACATTATTCACCTTCATAATCTTCATGGATATTATTTGAATATGCCTATTCTTTTTGATTATATAAACAAAAACAATTTAAAAGTGGTTTGGACATTTCATGATTTCTATCCACTAACAGGAAGATGTGCCGTCCCTCAAGAGTGCGAATTATTTTTAAATGGTTGCAATTCAAAATGCCCAAATAAAAGTAATTATCCTTACGCAATTATCCACAAAGAACATAAAATGTTCTTAAAGAAAAAGAAGTTATTGTCTTCTATTAAAGATTTAAAAATTGTCACACCAAGTAACTTCTTAGCTGAATATGTTAAAAAATCATATCTCAATAAATATGATATAGAAGTCATACATAATGGTATCGATTTAAATAAATTCAAATATGAACAAAGCGATTTAAAAGAAAAACTCGGTATATCAAAAGATAAAATAGTTCTTCTTGATGTTATGCTTCCAATTAGCATCCACAAAGGAATCGCGTATATCAATAAACTCGCAAACGAATTAGGTGATCAGTATCAAATCCTATTAATTGGTAGAAATGACGATAATATCCCATTAAGCAAAAAGATCATTCACATCCCATTTGTCAAACAAGAAGAATTGCATTTATATTATTCAATCGCCGATTTATTCATTAACACCACTATTAGTGATAATTATCCAACTGTCGATATGGAAGCTATCGCATGCTTCTTGCCGGTTGTATCATTTGATACAGGTGGTAGTAAAGAAATTGTGACTAGTGAAGTAGGTAAGATCGTCACTAAAAAAGACTATAAATCATTTAAAAAGGAAATTGAATTAACGATAAAGAACCCGCCTAAAAAAGAAAACTTCTCATCTAGAAGAAACGAATTTGACGAGAAGTTGATGATTAATAAATATTTAAAATTTTATCGATAAACCTGCTATTCATTTATTGCTCTAGCAGGTTTTTTTCTGCTTGCAATAATTGAAGGAATTAGTGCAGATAAAAGCGAAGTAACAATACCAATTCCAATAAGTATAGGTGCTATCCACCACTTGAAACCGCCTAAATCAAAAGTTGTTTTGCTTAAAAGATAGAACTTATATCGATAAATCGCGTTAGTGATAACATTATTAAGAGGATTTATCAATAGAAGCGCCAATCCAATAGAAAGTAGTCCACCTACTAATCCAGTAACAAAGGATTCGGTTTCTATCATTATTCCTATATCTACGCTCCTTGCTCCCATTGATCTCAATAGTCCGATTTCGTTTGTTCTTTGATGTATGGATACATAAGTAAGAATGGAATTAAGGATCGCGCTTATTAATACAGATATTGCCACAAAAACATATAAAACTGTAGTAATTAAAGAAATTGCGCCATCAAATTCATTAGTTACTGTTTTTAAATCATCTCTAAAAACTAAAGCCGAGAAATCGATTTCTTTGTCTTGGAAATAATCATTGAAATAATTAGATATCAAAATTCTTTGTGAGAATTGATGAACAAAGTAACTTAAGTCAGTAATAAGTTCTTTTCCACCAAACTGATAAATGTTACTCTCAAGAAGATATTCTTTGCTGTATTTTATTGAACTAATTTGCGTATCTTCATATGGGTATCCAGTTAAAACATTTAGATCTAACCCTTTTTCTCTTTGGAGCTTTAAAATATCAGATTCTTCAGCGGTGTCTCTAACATATTGTAAAAGCTGAGGAGAATACATAATTCCAGTCGCAAGTAATGGATTATAGTTATCTCTTCTTTCGCGAAGAATTCCGCATATATGAATCGCACGGTCTCCGTTTTCATACGCTATTTTAGGATCTAAATTCCTTGAAGCGTAAAAAGGATGCTCAGGATCTGTATCGTTATAATAATAATATTTATTATTTCCTAAGATTTGATATGTTTTCCCACTTAAACCATCAGGAGCGCAAATGTCTTCAAATTTAATTGACGAATGACTGTAATGAGATAAATCAACATCAAATCCAAGATTAGAAAGCGTGCTTCCGTTTATTCTGTTATAGGCATCAACAACTAAAACGACTTCGTCATCTTGAGTTGGATATTTTCCATATAAGCAATCATATTGCTCAGAAACAAAAGATAAATCAGTTACCCCTTTATAAAAATAATTTGAAGCTGAATTGACTTGCTTATACTTTGTTTCATTTACTTGTGTATATAAATAGAAATTTGTAAACGAAGTATCATACCTAAGGTAATAATATTCGCTAGGCATGTCATTCATGTAGTTCAAGAAACGGTCACTCATATAAGAGACATGGTTTCTATTAGAGTAATAGCTTAAATCAATAAAGACTTCTTGCTCCGTTGTATATTTAATATAGTATTGAGCGTCTTGTTCTGGCTGAGAGTCACCTCTAGCGGATATCCTTACTGGTGATTTAGAAATGGAATCGCTCTCTGTTTGCACAAAGGCGGTTTCAACACCTTTAGAAATAGATAAGATAATACCAATACCAGCAAGTCCCAAAGAAGAGGCAATAACAATCGCGATTGTTGAAAATTTCTTCACAAAAAGGTTCTTGAAAGCCCATTTAATCGAAGTCCAAATAGGAAGAGACACTCTTTTTAATCTTTGAGCGTCCTTTTTAATAGCAGCGTTAATATTCTCTTTGTCTGAAACTATTTCTCCATCACATAGTTCAATAATGCGATCTGAATAGGTTGCTGCATAGTCTTTATTATGCGTGACCATGACGATGAGATGGTTTTTACTAAGCTTCTTTAGGAGCTCCATGATTTGTTTGCCGTTTTTACTATCAAGAGCCCCTGTAGGTTCGTCCGCTAAAATAACGGTTGGCTTACCCACTATTGCTCGAGCAATCGCCACTCTTTGCTTTTGTCCACCACTTAACGTATTAGGTTTGTCATATTTTTTATCGATTAAATCAACGTCAAGCAAAGACTTATCAATTAACTTATCAATATCATCGATTTTTTTAGATGAGATTTGTAACTTAACCGCGATATTATCTCTAACATTTAAATGAGGAAGCAAATAGCAATTTTGAAAAACAAATCCAATCTTTTCATTACGATAAGCATCCCAATCTCGAGTTTTAAAAGTGGAAGTTGATAAACCGTCAACAATCATTTCCCCGCTATCGGGCTTATCTAAACCACCAATGATGTTTAAAAGAGTTGTTTTCCCACTTCCAGAAGCACCAACAATCGTGACAAACCCTTTTTCAGGCAAACTTAAAGAAACGTTATTTAAAGCAACAACATCTTCAGCGTTTTGTTTTCTTTTGTATATTCTTGATAAATTCTTTAAAACAATCATAATTTTATTATCCACCATAAATAGAAGAAAAAGAATATTTTCTTTTATTCGGTTTATATAAAAAGAAAATCACCCAATGTAATTCGGATGATTCATCTCTATATTTTTTTCAATAGTTCAAGTATTTTATGATGGACATCTTGGAAACGATTTTCTCCTAGTCTAATCATATGCCCTTCTTTAGAAATGAAGCAGTGTTCGCTGTCCCCTTCACAAACAAGAACGCCATCCCTAAACATTTCATAATGGAAAGTGAGGAGAACAGTGTTATAAGCTTTAATGCTGACAGTAATATCAATTATTTCACCTACTGTAGTGGGTTTTTTGTATTTGACATTGTTTAAACTAATTACCGGAGACATAAATCCCATCTTTTCAAATTCAACATAATCAAAGCCTAGTTGTCTTAAAAAGTCGAGTCTAGCTTCTTCCATCCATCTAATATAATTAGAATGATGAGTAATCCCCATTTTGTCGGTTTCATAATATTGGACTAGATGTTTATATGGTTTCATAATTTTCGTATACCTCATAATGATTATAAAGCATGTTATTCAACAGTAACACTCTTAGCTAAATTACGAGGTTTATCAACGTTATAACCTTTTTTTAATGAAACATAATACGCTAGATAGAAAGCAACAGAAGAAATTGCTACTCCCGAAAGGTAATAAGCATAATTATCAACAACCAAACTATCGCTTTCCTTAGATAATTCTTTAGTGGAGATAACAAAGACATTCGCACCACGAGATTTAACTTCTTCAATGTTCCCTCTCATACTACTCGCAGTTAATGGATCAGTAATGAAAACAATTACTGGTAAGCCTTGACTAATAAGAGCGATTGGCCCGTGCTTTAATTCTCCTCCTGGAATTGCTTCAGAGTGAATATAGCTGATTTCTTTAAGTTTTAAAGAGGCTTCAAGAGATAAGAAATAGTCAAAACTTCTTCCAAGATAGAAAACATTTTGATGCTCTTTAATGACATCCGCAATCTTTTGAATCCTCTCTTTAAAGTTGTTTTTAATGTATTCAATGACTTTGATTGTGTCTTTTAAATCATCCACCACTTTTTTGTTATCATCAATCGCACCTGATAATAAGGCAAGTAAAGCCACTTGAGCAGCATAGGCTTTAGTAGATGCGACCGAAACTTCTACTCCGGCATGAAGTAAAAGAGTGTAGGTAACTCCTCTAGATAAAGTGCTACCAGCGGTATTGGTAATTAATAAAGTATGGACGTCTTTTTCTTGAATAATTTTTAAACAGTGAATCAAATCAGCAGTTTCTCCAGATTGAGAAATAAGAACCACAAATGGCTTTTCGCCTGGGAAAGTTGGATGGAATGCCCATTCACTAGCGATATATTTTGTCGTAGAAATGTTGTTAAAATTTTCAAATAATCGTCCACCCACTAAAGAGGCATGATAAGAAGTTCCACATCCTAAAAAGATAATGTGGTCAGATTCCTTTAAATCTTTAATCAACTCTTTATCAAAGAGATATTTGTCATCTTGATAATAAGTTGAGACAAGTCTTTTGACGACCTCATCGATTTCTTCAATCTCTTTAAGCATATAATGAGGATAGCCTTTTAAATCATGTGAAAACGATTCAGTGCTTTTGATGATAGTTTTCTTATCAACCTTTTTGTTTTCTTTATTGAACACGACGATTTCCTCTTTACTGATATAGCCGTAATCAAAATCATCTAGTTCAACAAATTCATTCGTATAATTAACCATCGGAGAAGCATCTGAGGCGATAAGGTTAAATCCTTTACCTTTCCCCACTAATAAAGGAGAAGCTTTTTTAAGCATAAATAAACGATCAGGATAATCTTCGTTAACAATCGCTAAAGCGTAACTACCTTCTAATTTTTCTTTTAATAACACCATAGCTTTTAACATGTCTTTACTTTCTAAATAGAAGTATTCAAGAAGATTAGCTATCACTTCAGTGTCAGTTTGAGAGTAAAAACAGTAGCCTCTAGTTGTAAGGAATTCTCTTAATTCCACAAAGTTTTCAATTACCCCATTATGAACAAGAGCAATCTTCTTATACATTGAAATATGAGGATGGGAATTCTCCTTACTAGGCTTACCGTGCGTTGCCCATCTAGTATGACCAATTATGACATTTGAATTGATTTTTGCCGGTAAAATATCATATAAATGGCTAGGAGAGCCGACATCTTTATATAGTTTGATTCTTCCATCTAAAAAGCCAACACCCGCAGAATCATATCCTCGATACTCAAGCATTTTTAAACCTTCAACAGCGTATTCACGAGGATTTTGAATACCAACCGCACCTACTATACCACACATACTATCTACCTAAATATTTAACGAGTTCATATTCACTGACTGTGGTATGGTACTCTTTCCATTCTTTCTCTTTGGCGTCGATATATTTGAAATATAAATGATCACCCATTACTTCACGCATCAAACTACTCTTTTTGAATTCTTTAACCGCAGAATGTAGTGTTTCGGGTAAGTGTTTGATACCTTTTAGTTCAATCTCATCTTCGCTTAAAGCAAATAAGTTGTCCTTAACAGGTGAGATAAGATCTTTTTCTTCAGTTTTAGTAATACCTTCTAAACCCGCTGCCAATATACCCGCTAAAGCAAGATAAGGGTTAGCGCAAGGATCAACATTACGAAGTTCAGTTCTTGTCGCATTTCCTCTAATTGCAGGAATACGAATTAACGAACTGCGATTTGCATCACTCCAACAAGCATATACTGGAGCTTCATAACCACTTACTAAGCGTTTATAGGAATTAACAATTGGATTGGTCAATAACGCTAATTCTTTCGCATGATTTAATATTCCAGTAATCCATTTTTTACAAAGTAAGGATAATTCCATATCCGCGTCTTTATCATAAAAGAGATCACCTTTTTTAGAATCGAATAATGAGCAATTTGTATGCATACCATTACCTGCTTGTTTATTGAGTGGCTTAGGCATAAAAGAAGCAAGGTAACCGTGTTTTCTAGCAATTACTTTTACGACTTGTTTAAATGTTTGCACACGGTCACACGCTGATAAGACATCATTATATTTAAAAGTAATCTCGTTTTGTCCTGGGCCAACTTCGTGGTGAGAAGTTTGTACTTCAAAGCCCATTCTTTCTAAAGTTAGAGCAATTTCCCTTCTAATATCTTCACCACCATCAAAAGGCGATAAATCAAAATAGGAAGCGTTATCAGATAATTTAGTGGAAATATTACCATCATCTAATTTAAACAAATAGAATTCTGGCTCAAAACCCACAAACATCTTTTCAATGCCTAAATCATTCATCACTTTGATTTGTCTTTTAAGAATATAACGTGGATCACCAACAAATGGTTTACCTTCAGGAGTGTAAACATCACAAATCAATCTTGCAACTCCACCATAACTATCATTTTCAAAAGGAAGTATTAAAAATGTATCTGTGTCTGGGTAAAGATACATATCTGCTTCTTTAATTCTCACAAAACCTTCAATCGAAGAGCCATCAAACATAATCTTATTATTTAAAGCGTCATCAAGTTTACTTATAGGAACTTCAACAGCTTTAATATCACCAAGCATATCAGTGAACTGTAATCTAAGATAAGATATGTTGTTATCTTTTATTATTTTTTTCATCTCATCACGATTCATAAAAATTTCCTCGATTCGTAATATGGTAATAATGCTATAAATATTCAAATATATTGTCAACAATTTTATATGTAAACTTCTCTTTACAATGTATTAAAAGATAACTTTTAACTATGTTAAGGTATTTTAAATTCTATTGTAATTTCTTTTTACATTATGATATTTTCATCAAAAAAACACCCCATTAGGAGTGTTAATTAATAGTTGAACAACTTATTTTTTAAAAGATTCGTATATATCAAAATATTTTTTGTTGTTGAGTCCAGAGGAATAAAGTTCTCCGTTAGCGACGATATCTTCTTCCTTGAATGGATGATTTTCACAAGTATCAATCAAGGCTTCAACAAGTTTATCAACATTGTTATCAGTACCCACCATCAAACCAGATTTAGGACTAACCTCTTCTGGGGTTCCACCATGACCAAAGCCAACAACAGGAACTCCACAACACTGCGCTTCTACAAGAACTAGTGGGAAATTATCACCTTGAGTTACAGAAGCAAAGGCGTCTGAAATATTGAAATAATAAGGGAGTTCTTTAAGGTTATCAAGGAATGGAAGGTGGATAATATTGTTATAACCAGTCGCATCAAAGTTATTGCCAACGATTAAAAGTTTATAATCTTTAGGTAACTTTTTAGCGAGTTCATAAATATATTCAACGCCTTTTAAAGAACACCAATAGGCACAAACGGAAATGATTACTTTCTCATTTTCTTTAATACCTAATGATTTTCTCAAATCTTCTTTAGGCGCTAATCTTTTAACATTGGTTTCAACATTAACTACTTCAATACGTTTATCTTTTAATTCAGTCTTCAGTAATGATTTTTTACAGTAATTACTTACAGGAGCAATCACTAAGTTCTTCATTTTAAGAAGTAATTTAATTTTGATCTTGTATAGTTTATGGGCTTTCTTATAACCAAAAGCACATTTCTTACATCTTTTTTCAATTCCATTACATCCATGTTGTTCAAAATTGTAACAACCACCGGTAAAAGGCCAAACATCATGGAATGTATAAACACATGGATAGTTATGCTTTTTAATGAATCTTAAAACAGGAACAAAAGAATAAGGAATATGATGAAGAGAATGAATATGAAAAATAATTCTAGAATATCCATTAATCATTTTCTTAATTTCTTTAACAAGCTTCAAAGAAAGAATAGGTGATCTAAACCCATCTTCAGGTTTTGATAACTTGTTGATGCATTTATCTAAAAACAAAAGTGGCTTTGAAAGCAAAGCGTCACTAACAACAAAACTATGAGGTTTCCCGCTATCCTCAGGAGTGATAACTAAATAATCATAATCTCCGTGTTTACTAGCGTATTCTAAAGCCGATCTCATGATAAAGCCACTAGATCGAGAGTCAATGCAAGATAGAGCCACTATTATTGTTTTATTATTCATGAATTTATTATTGCACAATATTTCTTGTATCTCCATTTCTTTTGTTTTTGGCTTTATTCAGTTTATATCATTATTAATAATGGTATAATAATTTATGTCCATATATTTAGATCACGGCGTCTCCTTAAGTGGAGTACAAGCGCTTATTAGTGATAAATGGATATATGAGCTATCACACTACGTGTTAGGGTGTGGTAATAGGGAAAGTATTGCCCAGTAATGATATGAGTCCTAAGGAAGGAGGTCGTAATTAGAAGACGTCCTTAGAGACAAGAAGATCATCGCGCTCCCTACAATTAGTAATAATTGAGCATGTGGCCATCACAAGGATGATGTAACACCAGGTAGTTACAGGACTTAGTCGATAACTACAAAAGGTGTTTTCATTATGGTGATGGCTTTTATTATCTCCTTTTGAAAACACTACTAACGTTTGAAGAAAGGAGGGAAGATTTAATGCAATCTAAATATCACTTTAGAAGATATAGGCTATCACAAAATCATCCATTTCTAGTTGCGCTCG
>CADBUF010000036.1 GCA_902797795.1 uncultured Erysipelotrichaceae bacterium | reverse complement strand
GAAAAAGAATGATTATGGTTATATTACGATGAATATCAATAACTCTATCCGCATTATAGGTAATGAGATCCAAATTCCTAAAATCGGCAGAGTAAAGTTTGTTTATCATCGTCATTTACCAGAATCATTTGTCTATTCGATGGTAAGCGTTTCTAGAATCGGGAAATATTATTATGTTTCTCTTCTTGGTGAAGAAGAATATGAGGAATATCAGGAATATAATAAAGACTATCTAGATTTAGCTAATTCCATCGGATTAGATTTTTCTTTAGCAAATCTATTTGTTAGTGATTCTAAAGCTAAGTCTAATATGCCTAAATATTATGAAAAGTCTTTAACTAAATTAATAAAAGAGCAAAGAAAACTGTCTCATATGGTAAATGGTAGTAACAACTATAAAAAGCAGCTTCTTAGAATTACTAATCTTCATGAGCGAACTACTAATCAAAGAAAAGACTATCTACATAAAACTAGTCGATATCTTGCTAATAAATATGATTATGTCTTCGTTGAAAATCTAGATTTAAAAGAGATGTCTAAAAGAAAAGAAGAATTAAAACTAGGTATATTTGTTAGTGATTTAGCTTTTGGCACATTCTTAAATGAACTAAAATACAAGTTAGAATGGCTAAATAAGAAACTAGTAAAAGTAAATAAATATTTCCCATCTAGCCAATTATGTTCTGAATGTGGATATCGAAAAATTGACTTGCTACTTAAAACTAAATCTTGGATTTGCCCTAATTGTGGAGTTAAGCATAACCGAGACCATAATGCTGCGGTTAACATTAAAAAAGAAGGAATGAGAATGATTCTTGATTCTTCTAATTAAATAACTATAAACAAGTTGCTTGTCTTGATATAAAACAAGCTCAACCGAGGGACTCTCGGGGATAGCCCATTGATACTGAAATCATTAGATTTCTTGAGTGGAAAGCCCCCATTTCTATAAGTGGGGGAGGACGTCACTTTCTAGTCCAATGATATCCTTTGACTTTTTGATTTAAACGAATCGCGTTATTTATCGTAGAAACTGAAACTTTGAAATGATCGCTAGCTTCTCTAACTGAATTAAATTTATGAACAATTTCATTATTCGCATTTAATACACAAATATAGACTTTTTGTTTTCTTGGTCTTTCAACATTTGGCTCATCTTTATATCTCCAAACATATCCGAAAGCTGTATCATATTGCCCTATTAAACATTGATAAATTCCTCTATTTTTTGGCTCTCTTCCCACGGCTATTGTAGCGGCTCTAATCGAAGGGTAAGTTTTGATGTATTTTCCATCTAAACTATACTGAACAACAGGCTTAATTTTAGTATCAAAAATTCTACCCTTTTTAAGATTATATTTATCTATCTCATTATCAGTTAAATATCTAAATTTGGTTTTACCAACATAAGTGTATTTTTTATTTAATCTATCGCGTAAAGAACGTGGATCAACCCCGTTACTTTTTGCGGCATTTTTTATGGATGGATATACCTCAATAATCTCACCATTTTCATCAATTTTTCCCACCGGTTTGATAGTTAAAGATTTAGTTTCAATCTGAAGTGGTGGAATACTACTTGGAACTTCTCCAATTTTGAATCTCTTCCATTGGAGTCCTTTGACCATATTCAAATCACCTCTAATGCAGCGATCAATAGTGCGTTTATAAAGATGTCTACTCCTAGAAGCACTTATAGCAGATGGATATGTTTTTACTAGCTTTCCTTCAAGAGTGTAGCAAGCAACAATGGTTCCAGAAACGCGACTCATAATACACTCACTATAACCTCTCGTACTTACGTCATAACTAGGCGCTACACAGGGATTTTTTGAATACTAAAAATCATTCAATTTTGCTTGACAGGATAAGGGGTGCATTCTTCAAAAATAGGGCACGCTGAAAGTAGTGGTTTGTAATACAAATTGCAAGGTTGTCATGTTTTTATAAAAAACTTTATTTACAAAGTAAATAAGTTAGCACTCTAGCATAGCGAGTGCTTGCTTCTTCTTCTTCTTCTTCTTCTTATAATTGTGCTCATAAGAGGTGGCTCCCCAAAGGGAGAGACGCTAGTGGTCAAAGCGTCTTAGCTTAATTAAGGATTCGTCTCTTTGTTTGTGATAACGAGATAGTTAAGAGTCAACGTGCACATTACTCTTCGTACTCTCTCCGAGTCTCAAACGTCAGCGTAGCTATCATTGGTCCAATAGGGGACATATACAATCGGTAGCGAACTGACAAAATCTTTTAGTCGATTATTCATTAATCTGGCTGATGTTGGATGCCGTTTGGATTAATGGACAAATTGACTTACATCAAAAGATTTATTCATACTCACTTGGCTAAATAACCAAAACGGCCTTGGAGACTTTTATCGAAAGGAGAGATATTTATGAATAAATTACTTAAAAAGATCGTCGGTGTAGCGTTAGGTCTCACCATGGCGATCGGAGTGGGAACTGCTATTGGGATAAGTAGACAAGAAGCAGTGCCTGCTAAAGCAACTACAGGATACGATACGGTTTATACACTTGATACTACAGCATCAGGTGTTACAACGTCTTCCAATAGTTATGCTTCTGCAGGAACTGCTACAGTAAATAAGGTAGGATGGTCTTTTACTGGAAACGGACAAATGCAGCCATGGAGATTGGGTGGAAAATCCTTAAACGGAGTTGATAGACCGTTCTATACAACATCAGCCATTTCTGGTGATGTTGATAGAATCGAGGTTACTTTTGGAACCGCATCATCCATTACTGTTAATTCATTCACGGTTTCTGTTCATAGTACAGCATCTGGTGCGTCTAGTGGAAGTAGCGCCTCAGAAACTTTGACGCCTACTTTTGCATCCTCGTCTACTGTTGGTATTGATTTATCAACAACAAGAACTGGCTGCTATTATCGATTTGTTTTGAATGTAACAGTTAGTGGTTCTTCAAACAAATTTGTCCAAGTTTCAAAAGTTGAATTTTTGCAAAAAAGTAAAACTTTGAGTTCTATTTCCGCTTCTTTAACTGATAGTAGCGCCACATGGTACGTAGGAGATACTGTTACAGCATCTGACCTTACAGTCACTCCACACTATTCTGATGGAAGTGATGGAACACCAATTACAGATGGTAGTGGTGTCACGGTAACTAATGGAACATTAGCAAGTGTAGGTACAAATACCGTAAATGTTTCTTATGGTGGTAAATCAACCACTGTTTCTGTTACAGCTCAAGCAGCTAGAACAATGACTGGTATCGCTTTACATGGAACGATTGAAAAAGATGAATATTATGTAGGAGATACTTGGGATTTAACTGGCTTAGATTTACAAGTTAACTGGTCAAGCGGAGATCCTACTTACATCGATTTAGATGATAGTGATGTTGCATATGAATGCACACCTTCTACAGCAACTTCAACTTCTGTCACTGAATTTGACATTGAAGTCATGTACGATGAATTCGACGAAACATTCACTGTTGATGGATTAACTGTTAGCGAAAGACCTTTTGCAGATGTTCTTACCGAAACTGAAGTAGGAGCGCAAACTGCTGAATATAGTAGTGGATGGTCCGTTATTTCAAATATCGAAGATTACACCGGCGCTAAATATTCAATGCGCACAATGAAACCTTCGAGTTCTGAATATACGATGTCTACTAATGCAAACGGGTATTTCTTGACGACTACATGTCCAAGCAATGCGAAAGTTAAATCCATTTCTGTTGATTTCTTAACTAATGGGAAAAACCTTGCTGTTTATGGCAGTAATACTGCTTATACAGCCGGCACAGCCCCATCTTCAACTTCTGTTGGTACTATAAGTGGCAATGGTGGTGAAGGTTCATTTGATTTCAGTTCTTTAGAAGATGATTACAAATATGTTGCTTTCAAAGGAACTGGATCATCTACAGTTGTCGGTAACATTACTGTTACTTATGAATCCTTAGATCCTACTCTTGAATTTACCGCAGGAGGAACAACAGCAAGTTTACACGTTGTAAATGGTTCAACAAATAGCACAACATTTGAAGCCGAAAATTTTGCAAGTGTATCTGCTGGATTATTCTCAAACAATTCTGGAAGTCACTCTTCGTTAGGTTACACCGTAAATGGAACAACAGTTACTGTTACTGCTACAGGAACATCTGTTGGTGATGATTCATTTACTATTAGCGCAACAGGATGTGAAACAACTTTAACATTAAATGTTACAGTTCAAGCATCTACAACATTTGATAGTTTAGTTATTTCTACAGCTTCAACCGCTACAGAATTTAACGAAGATGATCCATTTGCAGTTACTAACATAGTTGTCACAGCAAATTACACAATTGGTGGTTCCCCATCTACAGTAGAGTTCTCTGCTGCCGAAGGAAACCTTGACCAACTAATTTATACTGTTGGTGGCAATGTAATGGAAATAGGTGATTCCTTAACATCAACCGGAACATTAGCAGTTGTTGTTTCTTATACTGATAACACAACTGGAACCACACGTTCTGCTTCATCATACAACATTACCGTTAATGCTTATGTTGCTCACACTTGGACAAAAGTTACAAGCGCTCCAGCTGATTGGAGGGGAACTTATCTTCTAGTTTATGAAGATGATACTGATGCTTATATCTTTAATAGTTCATTAGAAACTGTTGATGCGACATTTAACACAGTTTCAGGCACGATATCAAGCAACTCTATTACTGGTTCAAAGACCATTGATGCCGTTGCTGTAAAGATTGAAAGAAATACCGTTTCTGGTACATCTTACTATCATGCGAAATGTGCTAATGGTGGTTATCTTAAATCATCAAATAAGGGTATTGGCACCCAAGCCACAGCTACTGCCACAAACGCTGTTACATTTAATGAAGACAACGCTATGGTTATTGACGATTTTATTCTTAGATTTAATACAGCTTCTAATCAAATGAGATTTAGATTTGGTGAATCTTCTTATGGAGCAGCGACATGCTTATATAAGATGGATGTTACCGCATCAATTACTTCTGAAGTTTCAAGTTTCGTTAGTGGATTCCATACTTCTATTGGCGGAGTTTGTGATGCTTCAGGCGTGGATACAGATGTTTCATCATTGAATAGTGCTTGGACAGCACAATCAACAGCATTTAAATCATTAAGTGTAGACGCTCAAGGAATTTTAGCAAATACAACATATACTCATAATGCAGAAACTCCAGGTTCTACTGCTGATATTGTTGATAGATATGATTATGTATATGGCAAATATTCTGCCTCATTATCTAAAGGCGATTTTATGAATAGATCAGATGCTGGTACATTGGTTGCATATTCATCTTCAAAAATCAATCCTTTAAATACATTTAAAGGTGAATCCATCATTATCGTTATAGTTTCAATGGTTAGCTTGACTGCTGTTGGTGGTTACTTCTTCTTACGTAAACGTAAAGAGGATTAATAATCTATAACAATTGGAACCCTTAGGGAACTAGGGGTTCCTTCTTGCTATATGGACTTTTTTCTTAAGAGTTCATATAGGAGGAAAATCAACCTCTAATATAATGGTAAATCCGATGCATCCATTTCATTGAAATGTGGGACCCATTATGTTCGGACAAATTATTATGGCTTCCTCTCACCCTAGTGGTTATTAAGAGCGAGTTCATACGCCGCCATAAAAGTTTGTGACTTATCAAAAGTAAGTCTAAGCCTAGTAATTATGAACAGCTAGGTGACCGTGGCCGTTTATCGGTTTAAGAAAAGCCACCCCTTTACGACCCACTGACCATGGTGAGAGTGGTGGCTCTTTTTTAAAGAATATTACAACATTTAGTATTTTTTAAAGAGGAATATATGTATACATCTCAAGCAAAAGAATTAATTCTAGACTATCTTAAAAAAGATCACTTTTCTGAAAACAGTTTTAACAATATCGGCTCTGAGTCACGTTGTTTGTTTATTGATGGTCCATGGGGAGTTGGCAAAACATATTTAATAAAAGAAATTTTAGAAGAATTTAGAAAAAAACAAGAAGGCGAAAAGAAAAGAAAAAATCGAATAGAAATTGGATATTTTTCTTTAGCTGGCATTTCTTCAATTGATGAATTAGAAGAGGTTGTGGCTTATTGGTATTATCCAAGATGGACGCAAATAAGAAAAAGAATACCTAATTTTAATGTAGGTTCAGCCATAAGCGTTGTTAGTTTTAGTGCCGATATACAAACCAATAATTTATTTAGAAACGATTTAACAAGACTTACCAAATCGCATAAATCGAATTACATAATTGTATTCGATGAATTGGATAGAAAGTGCGATTCATTAGATTTGAATTCTGTTTTTGCTCTTGCAATGTCTTTATGCGCCCCTGACAGTAAAAACACAAATACATATCATCGTGTTATTCTGATTAATAATGATGATGCTTTTATCGATTTAAATAATTTAAAAAAGATAAATTCTTTCCGGAATAAAATATCTTCTTCTGTTATAAGATTAGACAAACCAGATTTTGATATAAATAAAAATATTTATAAACATTATTCAATACCTTATGAAAGAAAATTGTTAATGAATTATCATTCTAGAAGTAACCTTAGATCTCTTCATAAGGCATTAAGATTTTATAAATCATTAAAATTAGAAAATGTTGAAGAAATTAAAAAACAATCACTTTTAAATATTTTGATTAATGTCGCTGAGGATGAAGAATCACATTCTCTATCAAAATTAAGAGAATCAATAGTAAAAAACGCTGCAAATGTTAGCGCAACCGGAAATGCCTATGAACGAAAATTTGAATATATAACTAACCAATGGATGAAACAATGGTGCTATGGCTATGGAGAAGATTTTGTTTTTATTGCAATTTCCAAAATTCATTACCCACGATGTGAAGCAAGGAAATTACATATAATAGCTAAACATTTTTATTTAGGGGATACAGCATTTAATTATTCTGACATACCGCTTGAATATACAGAAGGCGAAAAGAAATCTCTTAACTTAGGGCTTAAGATAGCGCTTAGTTCTAATAACGCTGATGAATGTACCAAATTATTGGAATCAATCAATCTAGATATGATTAATAAAAGAACCATTGATCCATGGATTATAGGCTTGGGAAGAGCCAGCAAATTTTATGAAAAACAAAATAATACTTATTTTGATAAGGCTTGTGCGAAAGTACTGGATATATGCGAAAAAGATATTCCGCCTATGGATGGAACAGCAGCGAATATTTTAGGAGGAATCAACTCTGACTTTGTCAATCAGATTAAATTGTTAGAAAGAACAAATAACGTTTCAAAACATAAGGAAAAAAATATAAGGAAGTAACTTTTATAACAAAAGAATAATCGTTAGAGTTGTGACGACTGATGTCGGCGTAATAAGAGAATCAGATTTAAGCGAAATTGCCGAGATTACCGGATCCAAAATAGTCCATATTGATAATTTCTGCAATCTAATCGACGATCGGACGATTGGTTTTGAGATTGTTGAATTTAAATATAAGAATAAAGATGATAATAAAAAGAAAACTATCTGAAGAGGCCTATTAGATGCTTATTAAAAAGTTACTAATAAGTTATATTTAAAAAGAAAATAATTAATATTCTTATAAAAACGCTGTACATAAGATAAGTTATTTAAAGTGTAAGATATACGTATCTCAATAAACGCATATCAAAACTCATAAAACTAAAGTAACAACCTATCATTTTGAAAATAATGGGTTTTTGTTTTTTAATTGAGTGCATTAGCACTCAACCAATAAGAGTGCTTGCTCTCTCTCTCTCTCTAGTAATATTTCTTATAGAAAGATTAAGGGAATATTTCTTATGAAGAGACGTTTTGAATTATTTACCTGCTTAGGTCTTTTAAGTTTATTACTTACCGGATGTGGCGGAGGAGGCGGTAGCATAGAACCACCTGTAGAGCCTCCAACTCATGAACATGCATGGACTGATCCAACCTATACTTGGGCTGATGATTATTCCAGTTGCACAGCCGAAAGAGTGTGCACCCAAGATTCTACTCATAAAGAAAGCGAAACTGTTAATTCTACTTATGCAGTCGTAACAGAACCAACTGAGGAAAGTGAAGGATTAGGTCGATATACCGCTACTTTTACTAAAACAGCATTTGTAACTCAAACTCATGATATTGCCTTGGACAAACTAGAGCAAAGCTATTATGGAGAAACTCCCATTTTGAGCGAAGATGGCAAAACTATAACTTACGGTTTATATCCTCAAAAGAATGTCAATGATTCAACTTTGGTGTCTGCGCTTAACTCGTTGACTACTCCAGAATCTAATGGTTGGTATTTATACAAAAATGATTATTATGCAAAAGTAAGCGCAGACCCAGAAGTATCAGGTTATGAATTCGATAACGGCACAACAATCGTAAACGGAGCAACCTATTGGTTTAAATGCGAACCTATTACATGGAATGTCCTTTCTAACAACAACGGAGAGTATTACGTTCTCTCTAGTGTTTTATTAGATGTACATTGTTATTATAAAATCACACCAAACATGACAATCGATGGCAAGACTATTTATCCTAATAACTATGAATATAGTGATATCCGTACATGGCTTAATAATAATTTCTATAATTCGGCATTCGCTTTAGGTAATAGTCATATCCAAGCAACTACAGTTGACAACAGTGCTGCCACAACAGATTCAAGCAGCAACACCTATGCTTGTAATAACACCCAAGACAAAGTGTTTTTGCCAAGTTATCAGGATTATATCAACTCTAGTTATGGGTTCTCAACTTCAACCAACTCAACAAACACCAGATCTTGCAAAACAACTGACTATGCAAGAGCAAGAAGAGCTGCTTGTAACACCGACCCATCACATCTATACAATGGCGTTTATTGGACTCGTTCCCCTTCTCGTTCTCCTTACAGCGACGACTCCAACTACTACGCGTGGGTCATCAACGTCGATGGTTGGCTCTTCCGCAACATTCAAGTCTTCCACGCGAGGGTCTGTGTTCGCCCTGCCATTTCAATCAAGATTGCGTAGTTCACGAAGTAATAATCAAAAATCAATAACCGCCTCTCATCAAAATCTAAAGAGGCGGTTTTTAAAAAATAAACAACATTAATTAATATATAAATTTTCCATTAAAAACACTTTAACTAAGACAAGTTATTTAAAGTGTAAGATATATGTATCTCAATAAGTACATATCAAAACTCATAAAACTAAAGTAACAACCTACTATTTAAAAAGTGGCGGGTTTTTATGTATTTAGTAAGAAATCTATGATTACCTTACTATTAACATAAGTAAAAAAGCACAAAAATAGTGTTATAAAAACCTTAGAAATTACTGCAATTAAATCAACCATAAGGAGTGTGGGGGAGAGACTAGCTCTATGATCCACCAGCAACCTGTCTTATGTCTTTGATAAGATGCTAATGCTAAAGTCGACATTTTGTAGAATATACAGGGTGCCGCTTTTATTTATAAAAATAGGTAATGCCGGATTAAAACAACAAAGAATAAATTTGAAATACTTAAAATATTTATACTTTTTCCAAATCGATACAAATTGCTATTGTTTTTTTGCTATTATAAGTGAGTGAAAACTGATATTTTTTATTTCGATTTCAAAAGCTTTGATGAAATGTATTCCTGGCTAAAAGAGCACGCCAGTAAAGAAAGAGAATTATATGTCAAAGTGTCTAAACAAAGACCAGAAAAATGTGTTGATATTTTAAGCTACTACGATGCGGTAAAAGCCGCTTTATGCTTTGGGTGGATTGACTCTACACTTAGAAATATTGATGGTGTCTTGATACAAAGATTTTCTCCAAGAAAGAAGAAATCGCATTGGACAGACACAAATATTAAGCTGTGTATTGAACTAGATAAAAAGGGCTTATTAACTATCGAAGGAAGGAAGGCTTGTCCTTATTTTAAAAATGGCTAAATTAATAATTCTTTCATCTATTAAGAATAAAAAATCTCTTTATTAACAAAAAAGTGTTGATAGTGAGACAATATAGCAATACAATATTTGCAATTAGAGAAACAAAATGAAAAGCTTTGCCTATTATTATTTTTATTACTTTAACTAGTAGTGATAGCTCTAGGCTTTTGCTGTTAGGGTTATCAATAACACCTGACAGTAATAAAATCTCTTAGGAATTGTTGTTGTTTGGTGTTACGCATCAAACTTTTTATTTAAAACGGAGGAAAACAATATGAAAAAGTCTCTCTTTATGGGCTTAGCCCTCACCACAATGTCAATCGTTAGTATGACAGGATGTGGAAATAGTGGTAGCGGGGGTGGTCAAGGTGACGCGGTTAAAATTGGTATCTTACAACCAAACCATCCAGCCTTAGCCGCTGCTACAAGTGGATTCTTAAGTGAAATTGCGGCAAATGGAATTTCAGTTAATCCCATTATTAGAATGCCAAACGCTCAAGGTAGTGATACTGACTCCCTTGCTTTAGACCTTGTCAGTCAATGCGATATCCTTTTAGGTGTTGGAACCGGAGTCTCTCAAAAACTCAAAGGCGCAGTTGAAGAAAAAGGCAAAGAAGAAAAAGCCTCTTTATTATTTACTGCCGTTACTGATCCTGTCGCTGCTGGATTAATTCCTTCTCCAGAAAATGGAAGCGGGTTCTGCTGTGGCACAACCGATATGAATCCAATCGATGAACAAATCGATTTAATAAAGGAATGTATACCAGATGTTGATAAAGTTGGTATCATCTATACTTCTTCTGAACTCAATAGCGCCAAGCAAGCCGAATTAGCGATTGAAAGAATGCAAACCCCTGAATTAGGTATCACACCAGTGGTAAAAACATGTACTGGTTCTGCTGATATTTTTACAGTAGCAAGTGCTTTGGCTGATGAAGATGGTTTAGATGCTATTTATATTCCAACTGATAACGTTATCGCGGAAAATCCAGGCGCGATTAGTAGTGCGGTTAACGGTAAAGGTATTTTAGTTGTTTGTGGTGAAGAATCTATGCTTAAAGGATGTGGCTCAGTCACCAAATCAATCAATTACACTGAACTTGGTAGAAAAACCGGTAAGATGGCGGTACAAATCCTCAAGGGATTAAAAAACGCAAAAGATATTCCTCTTGAAGGCGCAAGCGCTGAAGAATGTGAATATGTGATGTGCTTAGCTAACGCTGCTGATGCTGGTATCGTTCTTCCTGATAGCGTTAAAAATAAATGTAGAAATATCGATTAACTATGGAAGACTTTCTTAGTGTTGTACTAAATATATTTACAATGGGATTACCATGCTGCTTATTAGCGCTTGGTATTTTCCTCACATATCGACTCCTTGATTTTGCTGATTTAACCGCTGAAGGGAGTTTCCTTCTAGGGGCAGCAGTGTGCGGAGTGATGATCTATAACGGTCACAATCCTTGGCTTGCCACTCTAGTTGGCTTCCTTATTGGTTTTGTTTCAGGCACAATCACTGGTGTTTTGAATAGGTATTTAAAAATACCTAAATTGCTTAGTGGTATTATTACCATGACTGCAGCAGGTTCGATTGCTCTTCTTATTTTTGGTTTACAAAATGGAAGCACTAGTGCCTTTAATAACCAAATTTCTTTCTCTATTAAATATGGCGGAGAACAACAAACAATATTCTCGCTTTTATACCCATGGAGATTCTCAGAAAAAACAAACAGCTTTGTCACTCCAGAATTCCCTTATGGCGAATTAATTAAAATCGCTGTCATGCTTGGTGTGGTTGGAGTTGTGATGTTTGGTGTTTATTTCTTCTTTGGCACACAATACGGCATGGCTATAAGAGCAACCGGAATGAACGAATCAATGGCAAGAGCTCAAGGCATTAACACAAATGTTGCAACAATTGTTTGTATCGCTTTAGCAAACGGATTAATTGGACTTGCTGGAGCTTTATATGTACAAAGCAGTAGAAGCGTAACTGTTACTAGTGCACAAGGATTCTTAGTAGTCGGTTTAGCTTCTATCATCATTGGTGAAACTATTTTTGGCAAGAGAAGCTTTAAGAACTGGCTTATTTCTGTTTCTTTAGGTGCGATCTTCTATTACATCATCATCAATATTGCAATTAGACTTGGTTTACCAACTCAACTAATGAGCTTGTTATATGCAGTATTAATTGTTGTTGCCTTGCTATTAGGTGCTTTTAAAGAAAATATTAAGAAGAAGCGCAAAGAACTACGTAATTACATACAAATACAAATGCGTAAGAAGAAAAAATTAGAAGAGGAGGACAAATAAAATGCTTGAGTTAGTAAATGTAACTAAGGTTTTTAATCTTACTGGTGCTGCTGAAGATGAAAGAACAGCGTTAGATAATATCTCCCTTCAAATAAAACCAGGTGAATTTATCACTATTATTGGTGGTAATGGAAGTGGTAAATCCACAACCTTAAACATTGTTAGTGGTGCTTTATTACCAGATAAAGGAAAAGTATTACTTAATGGCAGAGATATCACTCATTTAAGCGAATCAAAAAGAGCGGCCTATTTTGGAAGAGTCTTCCAAGACCCGATGAAAGGGACCGCTGCTGATATGAGCGTTCTTGAAAATCTTGAAGTTGCTTTTGTTAGAGGTAGAATGCATTCACCGATTAAATGGGGTTTCTCTAATAGTGATAAAAAATATTTTATTGAAGAACTTAAACGTTTTGACTTAGGTTTAGAAGATCGATTGAACCAAAAAGTTGGAGTTATGAGTGGTGGTCAAAGACAAGCATTAACTTTGTTAATGGCGACTATGCGTAATCGTCCAAACTTCCGCATGATGAAACGTGATTATATACTCTTCTCTGGAAAAGAGGAAGAAGTAGCAAGAAAAGAATTTGAGGATGAATTTAACCTCCGTAAACAAGAACTCAATAATAAACTTGCCACTATTAAAGCTGATGTTAATCTTTCTAAAGAAGATAGAAAAGATCAAATCACTGTTGCTAATCATGAATTTGATGTCGCGATTAGAGCGAAATTTGATTTAACAAAACAAATTCTTCTCCTTGATGAACATACTGCAGCTTTAGATCCTAAAACTGCCAAGAAAGTTCTTGAATTAACTGACAAGATTGTTAAAGAAAATAAAATGACAACCTTGATGGTTACTCATAATATGAAAGACGCTTTAACGTATGGCAATCGTCTTATCATGTTCCACCTTGGACACATCATTCTTGATGTCTCAGGAAAAGAAAAAGAAAAATTAACTGTTGAAGATCTGCTCAAGATGTTTGATGAAGCAGATAAGAAAGCAGAAATGTAAAGAAGGTTTATTTGAACTGATAACATAAAAGTAGACACACATAAAAAAGTGCAGTCTACTTTTTCTTTTAGTATTCTTTTTAAAGGAGGAATTTATGACAAAGAGAAAAGATAATGCGATTAGAGGGCGTCCTAAAGGCTCAGGCGGAAAATATCGATCGAACGAAGAAAGAATATTGCTTGTTCACAATTGGGAAAAATCAAATATCCCTGTGTGCACATTTGCTAGACAAAACAACATTCCCAGAGGAACATTTGGTGGATGGGTTGCTAAGTATCTAAAAAACGGAGATGAAGGACTTAAATCCAAAACAGGTAAATGTGGTTCCGGCAATCCTTATTCAGCCTTGTACATCAAAAAGAATCTTAACGAAGTTGAAAAATTAAAACTTGAATTAGCTAAAAAGGAAGTTGAGTGTGAACGATTAAAAAAAGGTTACTCAGTGAAAGGAGTTGGTCGAAGAAAAGAATTCGTTACTATCAACAAAAAGAATTCGAAATAATCGAACTCTTATCTAATAAATATCCAATTAAATTCTTATGTTCAATTATGGATGTTAATCGAAGTGGATATTATAAATGGAAAAATCGTCAAATTAATAAGCCAGAATGGATAAAAAGAAGAGAATCTAATCTAAAGATTATCCAGGAGGTTCAT
>CADBUF010000035.1 GCA_902797795.1 uncultured Erysipelotrichaceae bacterium | reverse complement strand
TACCCAAGTGGTTGAAGGGGTCGGTCTTGAAAACCGATAGGAGGTGCAAGCCTCGCTAGGGTTCAAATCCCTAAATCTCCGCCAAAACGAATGTTAAGACACGCTTAATGCGTGTCTTTTTGTATACTGTCTATATTTATGGAAGATATGGGAAGTTCGGGTTATCCCGCTTTCTATCAACATATTAGTAAAATCATTGAAGAGCGGGATTGATTCCTGTTTTTTGCTTCTATAAATTCTGAAGAATTTAAAACTTTAAGGTCGCAAAATGCGACCTTTAATACTTCTACCTAAGGTAGAAAGTATCTTCCATGTGTTTATACTGAGCACAGAATTATAACCTTGATGGGTGTTTTAAAAGCAATGCCGCTGCTAAGATGAGTATTGAAATTGTTAAAATAAGTGAAGGAAATTAAATTCATCAAATGATATGGATGTTTTTAAATATTTACGATGCCAAAATGGAACCACAAAATATTATCTTTGCAAAGATATAATCGAACGTATACAGGTCATTTTTTGAGGTCACAAAATGCGATTCCAAACGTTTTGTCTTTTAAAAAGACATAATTACTGTGTGCATCTATATACAAGATTACTTTTGACAAAGTTGACCAAATAAATGACCAAATAAATGACCAAATAAAGACTAAATAAATGACCCAGTAAATGAAGATTTATCCGATTTTGAATTATCAATTATTAGAGTAATTAGTAATTATCCTGGACTGAATGCTTCAAAAATATTAGAGTTGTTATCAAAAGATTATCCAAAAGCAACGGTTGATATGATTAAAAATTCTCTTAAAAGAAAACTTGCTAATTACTGTAAATTTGAAGGATCGTTTAAAAGTGGTGGTTATTATATTAAGTTCAAATAAAGATATTATTTGCTACATCTGAAATGCATTTTATTGATACTTACATTATTTGAATGTAGAATTATGAAAGGTGAATAGATATGTATACATTAGAACAATGGCTTTTAGATAAACTTGACAAATTATGGAACCCAACAGGAGAAGGATTCCCTGGCGCTGTATTTCTTTTTGGCGGCATCGCCTTAATCTTATCACTTTTTCTTTGTGGAATTATTGGTATGGAAAGAGAAAAACGTGGTAGAAGTGCAGGCTTAAGAACTCACTTACTCGTTGGTGTTGGTTCATGTATTGTCATGATTATTTCTATATATGGTTTCCCTGCTGTTTTTGGTGGTCATCGTGACGTTGCTCGTCTTGCTGCTCAAGTTATCACTGGTGTTGGCTTTTTAGGCGCTGGAGCGATTATCCATCGTAATAGTGGTATTAAAGGCTTAACCACTGCAGGCACTATTTGGATTGTTATGGCCATCGGTTTAGCGTGCGGTTCATTTAACTTCATTCTTGCCTTTGTAGCGACTATCTTAATCATTATTGTCCTTACTGCCTTTAAAAAGGTTGAAGTTAGACTCAATAGAAAAAATCCTACTGTTATTCTTACTGCTCCTGTAGGAGAACCGGTACTTGATAAAATCTTAACTGTTTCCAAGGCTTTTGATTGTTCTATTCAAGGGCTTAGCACTGAACTTGTCAGTGATGGAAGTATGAAATTTATTGAAGTAACTTTCCAGGCTGTCTTTTCAAGCGCGGAAGATCGTGTTAACGAATATGTGAGTACTTTAGAAAGAGAGACTCACGCTATGAGTGTTCAGCTCTTAGCCCATAGATAATCCCTTAAGGGATTTTTCTTTTATGAACGGATATAAGTTATATACTAAAGAACCAAATACCATTACTAGAGGTGGGCGAGTGTACACCAAAGTTTTTCATATTGAAACAAATAATGATTTCAAAGATCGTCTAGTGAGAGTCTACCTTCCTTCTACTTATGATTTTAATAATCCAAATAGACGATTTAAGACCATTTATATGTTAGACGGCAAAAATCTATTTGATGACTATACTTCTTTTGTTGGAGAATGGGGAATTGATGAAAGTGTTGAATCTTTCATTAATGATGGAGAAGAAGGATATATTGTTATTGGAATAGACGCTCCTAATACTGATATTGACCGTTCCTTAGAAATGACACCTTTAGAACTTAAAAGAAAAAAGAAATATGGTTTTAAAGGTCAAGGATATGCCCATCTATTAGGGAGATTTATCTTTGATATTTTAAAGAAAGATATCGATCAAACTTTTTATACAAAAGCGGATAGAGAATCTACCGGTGTCGGTGGTTCTTCTATGGGGGGATTAATGTCTTTTTATCTTGGACTCACTTATCCAGATAAAATCAAATATTGTTTAAATTTCTCTCCTGCTTTCTTTTTATTTAATTGGACTTCATTTAAAAACTTCTTAGATAAACATATTTCCTTAGATTTACCAAAACAATATTTCTATATCGGTGGGAATGGCTTTGAAAAGGAATTTGTGGAATCAACTTTAAGAACATATAACTATTTTATGAATCACGGATTTTCTCATAATGACTCTAAATTATTGTATGATTCTTCTAAAGAACATAATGAAGAGGCCTGGAGAATCTATTTCCCTATTGCTCTTAAAAATATTGATAACTGATTAGGTTATCTTTATATTATTTATCATGATTAAAATCGTTGAATGCACAAATAAGAGACAAATGAAAATATTTGCCTCTTTTCCTTTGAAATTATATAAAGATTGTCCTTATTACGTTCCTTCTATTTATGGAGACGAAGTGAATATTTTAAATCCTAAAAAGAATTTATCTTATGGTGATAGTGAGGCTAAATGTTTTTTGGCTTATAAAGACAACGTAGTCGTAGGAAGAATCGCGGCAATTATTAATAAAAGAGCGAACAAAATCAATAACATAAAAGCAGTACGATTTTCTCGTATTGATATGACTAATGATATTGAAATCAGTAAAGCCTTACTTAAAGCGGTAGAGGAATTTGGAAAAAGTAAAGGCATGGAAATCATACAAGGTCCATGGGGCTTCAATGATAGCGATCGTGAAGGGATGTTAACATATGGTTATGAAGAATATTCTTCATATGCTTGTGCTTATTCATATCCATATTACGCGAAGCACATGGAAGAACTTGGTTATCAAAAAGAAAGTGAATGGATTGAATATCGCGTTGATAAAAATTCCTATGACCCAAGATTAGATAAAGCCGTAGAGATGCTTAAAAAACGTGGATATCGTGATTTATGTGATTCGTTATCTACGAAAAAAGTCATTAAAAAATATAAGAGAGCTTTTTTTGATTGCTATAACAAAGCTTATGCGGAACTTGATAATTTTGCTCCAGTTGATGAAAGACAAATGAAAGCGATGTTACAAACTTTTGCTGTCCTTATTAATGGACGATATTTCTCCGTTATTGTTAATAAAGAAGACAAAGTAGTGGCTTTCTGTGTTGGTATTCCTTATATCGGAGAAGTCCTTAAAAAACATAATGGTCATCTTATTCCTTCCGTTCCTGGAATCTTAAAACAAAAAAGAAAGCCAAAGAAGATTGAACTTGTTCTTATTGGTGTTCTTCCTGAATATCGAAACACTGGGGTTCATGCGATGGGACTGGCGCGTTTTTCACATCACTTTAAAGAAGACGATATTGAAGACGTTTTCTTTGATCCAACCTTGACCACAAACGCGAAGATGCTCAACTCCTTCAGTGGCTTTTCTCGCTCCTTAAGATGCACTCGTCAAACCTATCGCAAAAGGATTGATTAATCGTGGTCTATAACCTCACTTTAGCCTATAAACCTTTCCATCTTATTAAAGAAGGAAAGAAAGTCGTAGAAATGCGACTAAATACAGTCGAAAGACAAAAGATAAAAATCGGCGATATTCTTCACTTTTCTTATGAGTCAAACACTTTAGATGTGAGGGTCACAAATATTAGACATTTTCTTACCTTCAAAGAGCTATATGAATCTTATCCAAAAGAGAAACTTGGATATCAAAAAGATGAAGAGTGTTCCTATCACGACATGGAAATCTATTATTCTCTTGATGACATCACTAAATTCGGTGTTATCGCCTTTGAAATAGAGCGGATATAGCCTTTCTATATGTCAATTATCCTTATGTTATACATGAGGATTTTTTTATATATGCATATCTAATATTAGCAAAAAATATTCATTTTCTATTACTATATTAATATAGTAATAAATGCACCCCCAATATATAAGTGTTGATTAGTCATTGTCTTCTTTATATTATATAAAGCAAGGATGGGTATACCTTCCATTTTTGATGTAAGTGGTCAAGACATCTTAAAGAAAAGCAAAACTCATTCTGTTTTATAGAAGAAAATAATGATGATAGACAATGGATGCATGATTGTCTCTTAGATAAGGTTTCTCCTATGAAACGTCGAAAGAATAATCGATTTTGTAAAAGAGAAGAAAATCAAATTATTCAATCGACTCACAACATGGTTAGTCTCTTATATTTAGGTGGACTAGGAAGTCTAATTAGAAAGATTAACTAATAGTTGTTCATATACCTCACGATCCTAGATTTATCGAAAACGGGATCGGAGAAGAAAAAAGAAAGGAGAAAAATTATATGAACAAATTTTTTACAAAGGTTGCCGCACTTGCTTTAGGTGCGACAATGGCTGTAGGTGTTGGTGTTGCTCTTGCAAGTCATGCAGAAGTCAAAGGTGTAAAGGCTGATGATGCCACAATGGCTCCTGGTACAAATGGTTCGGCATGTACTGTAAATGGTAATGACGGCATTAAAGTTGGAACATCCAAAAAAGGCGGCGATATGACAATCACCGTTGGTTCTGGTGCTACATCATTATCTTTCTATGCTGCTGCATGGAATGGTGTTAGTGGTTTATCGCTTAATTTAACAATGACAGTGGGTTCCGCAACAACAACCAGTTTTGCCTTAACTGCTGATAGTGGCGTTTCGAACAATTCACCATTTAAATTAAGTGGTACCGAAAGCTCTTATCTTTTCACAACAGATTTGAGTGGTGTCACATCCGAAAGCGTTATAACATTGGCATCTTCAGCAGCGAAGCGTTTTGTTGTTTGGAATGCAACGTATGAAGCGGCTTCAAAAACACTTTCTAGCATTACTTTAGGTGGCACATACGATACAGAATTCACTGTTGGTGATACTTTCAACCACACTGGAATGACTGTTACTGCCCACTATAGTGATTCATCTACAGCCACTGTTACAGGTAGCGCAACATGGTCTTCACCAGACATGTCTTCTGCGGGTAATAAAACCGTTACAGTTTCTTATACTGAAAGTGGAACAACAAAAACTGCTGATTATAGCATTACCGTTTCTGCGCCTTCTACTTCATACATAACTCCTGCTAAAAACTCTACTAATGGTTATACAGGACAAAATGAATCTTTATCTTTCACTTATGGAAATTTGACCAGTTCTTTAAGTGTAACTTCAAGTAACACTTCTGTTGTTACTGTTAATACTCCATCTGCCAGTGCTGGTAGCGGAACAGTTCAAATCAACTTTGTTGGTGCTGGTTCTACAACAGTTAAATTCAAAGATGGATCTACTGAATTAGCTTCAGTTTCAGTTTCTGTTACAGCTTCAAGCGTAACTATTACTGACTTACCAGCGAGCAAATCTATTTCAAATGGGGGAACATTTAATTTAGGTTCATTAATTACTGTCACAGCAACCGGTTCTTATTCTAGTGATGTGACATGGGAATCTGATGATGACAGTATAGTTAGTGTTACCTCAGCTGGTGTTATTACTGGTAAATCAGTTGGTACAACTAATGTCACTGTCACTTCCGATGATTATCCAACTGCAACGATGACTTGTTCCGTTACTGTTGCAAATATGATTAGCGCTGTGTTTGGCAGTGGGACATCTGATGGAACTAGTGCGGAAAGCGATAGTGATAATCTTATTAATAACTATGGTTATACCGTTGATTCTAACATTTATTTTCCATCTTTAACGGCTGTATATCCAAAAGCAAATAATGCAGTTAAATTAGGTGGATCTTCCACAAAAGGTTCTATGACTATTGGATTGGTTGATGGAAAAGTAAGTTCAAAAAATGCTTACATTACCAAAATCACCGTTAATGCCATGGCATATGGAACAGATTCAACTTCCATTACAATTAATGGCACCAGCAAAACATTGACGTCTTCTTTTGCGGATTATGATGTTGATGTCACCGGAACTAGTACAACTTCAATAACTATTGAAGCTAGTGCGACTTCCAAACAACGTTTTAGAATTCAATACATTAATGTATTCTATGATAATCCAGTTGAATTAAGCAGTGTTACCACATCTGGCCAAAACACTCCGTTTACAGCAGGTAATAAGTGGTCCTATGGAGGAACATTAACTGCTCATTATACTGATTCAAGCTCGGCTACAGTTACACCAACATATTTTAAGTATGGTGCTTCTGGAATTAATCCAACAACTGCTGGTACAGAAATTACCACAAATACAACTTTGGATCACGATACACATAATGGTAAATATATCTATGTTGTTTATACAGAAGATGAAATTACTAAATGGGCAAGTTATCAAATCACAGTTAACTATGCTGCTGTTACAAGTGTTGTTATCAACACTCATACAGCTGAAATTGGCTTGAATGAAACTTATGACTATAATCTCGTTGGTGTTACAGTCAATACTGAATATGCTCAACAAGGTTATGAATGGATCGTTTCTGGCAACACTGTTAACAATGACTATGTCTTTGATGGATCTGGACTAAAATCAAAAGACACTGAAGGTACTATCACCTTAAGGTGCCGTTCAACTGCCGATAACAGTAAATATGATGAATTAGTCGTTACTGTTACAGGTGATCCAACTGCTGAATTTACACCAGCATCTGTTGCTGGGTATGCAGGTAAATCAACTGATGTCGCATTTACCTATGGCAACATAGATGATGAGAATTTAATTGAAATTATTTCTGGAAATACTGCTTATGTCACAATCGGCGGCATCGCTGCTGATGAAGGCGAAGGCTTAGTTACAGTCAACTTTGTTGCTGCCGGTTCAACAACCATTTCAATTTCTTATGATGGTGGTGAAACCCTTGCATCAATCACTGTTACAGTTTCTGCTGACAGTGTTACCTCAGTTAATTGGTCTGCTTCCAATATTAAAGTATATTCAGGTGCTGTTTTAACAGCAGATATCGATGACACTTGGGAAGTTAACTATGAAATGGCTAGTGGTGATGCTGATTATATTACCTATGGTGATTACACTGTCAAATTAGGTGGTTCAACAATCACTCTTCCACACACATGGGCTGCTGCTGATGATGGCAAAGCATTGTGTGTTGAATACGGTGGAGTTCAATCTTCCACAGTTAGTGTTGATGTTACTCAAACCTTAAGACCTGTTATGGCTGACATCACATCAGAAAGCACCTATACATTCTCAGCGAATGACTGGAAATATAGTGAGGGTTCTGGAGAATGGTCTGGTAGTAAGAATGGTAATGGTTATACAAGTGGCCAAGGTGTCCAAATGACAACAAGTCAAGATGGAACTACTGTTACAAGCGCTTCATCGTATAGTAATATCAGTCAGATCGTTATTACATATAACACTAACAAATCTGCTGGTGCTGGTTCTTTTGATGTTAAAGTAGGAACAAACGCATCACAAAACGTTAGTGCTGCTTGGCAGTCAGGCGATGATGGACGTTCAATGAACTATACCGCAACATTTGATTACGCAACAAAACAATCTGGTGTTGTTGCATTTACTGTTAACGTTGGTACAAATAGTTTATGGGTTAAGTCAATTAAAATTGTTACTTCAACCGGTTCAACTGACATTGCTAATAAAGCAGGACACGAAGCAGCTCAAAAAGCAGTTGTGAAATTTGCTAAAGCATTTAATACTGCTATGGACACTACAAGTGGATGTACAACAAATATGTCTTCTGCTTGGTCTAGTGCAACTAGTGCTTGGAGCACATTCTTAAGCGAAGCTGTTGCTTTAGGTGAAACTGAAGAAGCATATGCAAAGAACATGATTAAATACGCTACTGCACAATGGACCAAGAACACTGATAGCGACTTCTCATATTGTTTAGAAAGAGCTATGGCAACATATGAAAAATGTGTTAACGATCATGGACAAACAGCATTTATGGATAGTGTTAGACCACTTTCCAGCGGTGCTCGTACTAACCCATTATCAAGTTTGGCTCAAAGTAGTAGCACAATTATTATTGTCGTTGTTACCTCATTAGTGGCTGTTGCAGCTATTGGTGGTTACTTCTTACTTCGTAAACGTAAAGAAGACTAATTCTTAACATCATTATTATGGAACCCTTAGGAAACTAGGGGTTCTTTTTAATAGTTATTCTATAAAAATGTTTTATTGTATAAAACAAATTGCTAACTAATTTGATTTTGTAGAATATACTCGACAAAAACATGCATTTTTTGTAGAACATACTCGACAAAAACACGAGGATTTTGTAGAACATACTCGACAAAACACTATCTTTAAGTATGCCTTCCTTCTCTTACTTGAACATTTTAAAATATCCTAACTTCATTAGATTACTCAGACAATGTGCTCCAAATTACTTCGATAAAAAACTCCAAAAAAATTATTATAGAAGTGCCAAACTATAGGATTTTTCATTTGTATGTAATTTGCATGACACATAGATGATGGAGTTATTGTTCTCCCTTTAGCGTGCTTAAAGCCGTAAAATCTTAGTAGCTATTATTAAACGAGGAACTTGGGGGTTCTTTTCTTTTACAAAAGTTAAAGAAAAAGGTATTATTTAGTCAATAAGCATTAGAGGATATTTATATGAGACATGTTTTAGAAAATAATAAACTCACCATTTATTTAGAAGGTGAACTTAATTCCTATAATTCTGAAGAAGTGGAAAAAGAAATTGAAGAAATTACTAAGAATAGTTCCTTCTCTTCTATCGTTTTAGATTTTAAAGATCTCTCTTACATCTCTAGTGCTGGCCTTAGAATTGTGATTAGATTAAAGCAACTTTATGATGACACTAGTATCATCAATGCTCAAAAAGTGGTGTTTGATATCTTTAATATGGTTGGTTTAACTAACGCGATTAATATTAAACAAGCATAAAGGAAAATAGACATGAGACATTTATTAGACAATGAAACATTAATCATTTATTTAGAAGGCGAACTCAATTCCTCTAATAGCGAATCTATCGCTGATGAGATTGATAACGTTATTGCTAAAAATAATTTTAAACATCTAATTCTTGATTTAGATAATTTGAAATATATTTCTAGTGCAGGCTTAAGAGTGGTCTTAAAACTTAAACAAAGATTTGATGATTTAAGTATTATCAATGCTTCTTTAGAAGTATATGATGTTTTCCAAATGACGGGATTTACATCAATGATGGATATTAAAAAAGCTTTTAGAAAAGTTGATGTTACTAACAAAGAAGTAATTGGAGAAGGATTCTTCTCTACTGTTTATCGACTTGATAAAGACACGATTGTTAAAGTCTTTAATCGTACGAGCGATCCTCAACAAATCGAAAGAGAACTTAAACTCGCTAAAGAAGCTTTTATTTTAGGTGTTCCTACTGCGATATCATTTGATATCGTCAAGGCCAACGACAAACTTGGTGTTTGTTTTGAAATGCTTGATTGTATGTCACTTAAAAACGCTGTCCTTGCTCATCCAGAAAAAATTGGAGAATATGTAAAAAAATATGCTGATTTATTAAAAAAGATTAATAGCACTGAATGCGATAATCCAATCATCCCTGATATTAAGAAATATTATTTGAAAAAGATTGATTATATTAAACCTTATTTAGAAGAAAAATATTATTTAAAAGCCAAGAAGATGATTGAAGAAGTTAAAGACAGAAAGACTTTTGTCCATGGTGATTGTCATTTTAAAAACATTATGGTGCAAAAAGACGAGCTTCTTTTAATCGATATGGATACTTTATCAGTTGGTCATCCTATCTTTGAATTAGCTGCTTTATACGCCCCTTATTGTGCGTTTAACGAAGATGATCCGGGCAATAGCGAAAGATTCTTTGGCATCAGTGAAGAAGAAGGTAACCATTTATATAATTCCTTACTCAATTTATATTTTGGTAAGGATGACCCTCTTGTTAAAGATAAAATTAGATTATTAAGTTATGTCCATATGGTGTGGTGGAACCGTATCAATGAACCTAATAATGAAGTTAGACTCAAAGGATGTCGAAGTCGTTTATATGACTTATTAGACAGAATTGATGATTTAGATATTGGTATCTAATATGACAAAGATTAATAAGAAAGTATATCAAAAAGAATATTACGATAACGAAGCTGATGCGAACAAACACATGAGTTATGTGAATGTTGCCGCTGGTGTTTTAGCCTTAGTTATTTGGGTATTATATCTTACAAAGATATTTACAATTCCTGATCATTTCTTCCCAATGGTGTGTATTTTATTCCCAGCTTGTGCAATTCTTCTTTTTATTCCTCTATTTTTTGTGAAGACTGAGATGATAAGAAAGCCAGGATATAAATATTTCATCCTCTTTTCTTTGATGGCGGTCATTATCGCTTTAAATATTTCTGTTCCTAAACATAGCGTGCTTTTTTGGCCGTTCGCGATTTTAATTGCGAACCATTACTATAACCCGACCATTGGAAGAGTGTTCTATGCGGTCACTTTAGTAGCGATGTTTTTATGTATGTATTTAGGAATGTTTTTTGGTGAATTCGATGAAAACTTATTTGGTGGAGGAGTGATTAAAGGTGACCAAATTGGCACGGTTGAAACTTTTGGTGAAAGAAAAGAATTGCTCTATAACTTAATGGTTAACGGTAATAACCGTTATGTTAAGGTTCTTATCTATTATTATTTCCCACGCGCCGCAATTGTTACCTTGTTCTTTATGGTCTCCAATTTACTTAATAAGAGAACATATAAACTTCTTGATGCAGAAATTAAAGCACATGATGAACAAGAAAAATCTAAAACTGAGCTTAACATCGCTAAAGAGATTCAATTAAATACGCTTCCAAATGAAGCTTTATCTTCAGAAGAAGTAGAAATAGTGGGTGAACTTAAAGCCGCTAAAGAAGTTGGTGGCGATCTTTATGATTATTTAGATATCGATGAAAATCATGTCGCTGTTTTAATTGGTGATGTCTCTGGAAAAGGGGTGCCTGCAGCGATGTTTATGATGAAAACGATTACCTCTTTTAGAGATTTCGCGACTAAAGATAAAAAGCCTTCTGAGATTTTAAAACAAATCAATTCTTCTATATTTAAAGGTAACAAAGCTGGGATGTTTGTTACTTGTTTCCTTTTAATCCTAGATAAAAGGAATGGACATATGATATACGCTAACGCCGGCCATAATCCTCCGATTGTTGGTTCTAATAGTCATTTCCGTTATCTTGGCGCTAATCCTGGTTTTTTATTAGGATGTTTTAATAACGTTAATATCATTGATGAAGAAATCGTTCTTAAAGAAGGAGAAAGCGTTACTTTATATACAGATGGAATTACTGAAGCTAGAAATAATAATGGTGATTTCTTTGGTGAAGAAAGGCTTATTGATGTCTTTAATAAGCGTAATTATACATGCACAATTGAGCTTCATCACACTCTTAAAGATGAAATTGCGACTTTTGTTAACGAGGCTCCTCAAAGTGATGATATCACTTTTGTTACAATTAAATATCGTGGTGACCATTATTCTTATCAAGAAAAATTCTTTAACGCTAAAAAGGAAAATATTAATGAATTACTTGATTTCATCTCAGACTTCTCTAATGAATATCATTTTAGTGAAGAATTTAAAAATAAGATGGTGATTGTTGGTGATGAATTATTCTCTAACATCATCAAATATGGTTATGACAATATGGGTGGAGAAATATATGTTCGTCAATTATATGATTTAGACACCAAAGAATATATCTTAACTATCATTGATAGAGCAAAAGAATTTAATCAACTTGAAGTCAATAACAAGGGCGTAGGCACGGATGTTAAAAATCAAGCTATTGGTGGATTAGGAATATTAATTGTCAAAAACATCATGGATGAATATGCTTATGATCATATATATGGTAAAAATATCCTCGTATTAAAAAAGAAGTTATAAAAATAAGTCCCGGAGTTAATTATTCTCGGGACTTTTTTGTATTTGCTCTAAATATCTTTCTAAATAGATATCGTATTGGATATCAAGCGGCAAGGATGAAGCCTTATATCTTTCAGATAAGAGTTTAATGATATCTGTTGGAATATAAATATCATCACCTTCATGATAGAATCTTGCTTCTTCTCTTGCTAAGTGAGCGATTGCGTCAGTGATCGTATCAAAATCATAATCATCACTTTCTTCATAATATTTTTTAATGCTTAGAGTAACATTTTTATTAGTGAGATTATGAAGATATCTAATGAGTTGAGTGCTACCAAAGGACACCGCTAGGATGATAATTAGTGTCATTGGCCAAGGGATGAAAGTGTTGGTTTCATAGTGATCTCTCCACACTTTAGCGACAAACACCATAATGAAATATATAAGAGCGTAAATGGTGATGGGAATCATCGCTAAAAGCGATTCCTTAAAAGAGATGCGATGATCGGAAATAAAAAGTGTGAGCAATAAGGTGATGAATATTGGGTTTAAAGTGTGCATGAAGATGTTTGATTTCATAAACATTGTTGGTACAAATCCTTGAGCGATGGATATTGCCGTAAGAGCGATCACAAAAGTGATAAATACTCCTACCACCCCAATATACATAATAGTGACAATCCAAAATGGTAATTTGTATTTATTTTTTCTTAATCCATCAATTTGGAAAGGAATACATATAGAGGCCGCAACAGCGGCAATGATATTAGATAAAGTGGTGAACATTCTCAGCGTTTTTAATCCGCCTTCGGGAGTTACTTCTTCATCAAATGCGTTAGCGACGTTTAATAATAAAGCAACCAAAGTTAAAACAACGACCAAAGAACATAATATAAGTCCAGTAATACAACGCATCTTATTAATTTTTCGAGCGTTAACGATTTTTTCTTTCTCTAACATCATAATAATTATAGTTATCTTAGATAAGAGTTGTGAATAAATATTTGCTGGCACATCTTTTTAGTATTGTATTCGACTATAATAGCGTTTCACTATTGTTTTGGTTGATTTCTCTATGCCTTCAATTGCCTATACACACAAGGGTTTGAGATACTAATTGTCAGGACACGCATATCGGCAAAATAATATTTGCTTTTTTCTATCAAGTTTTGCTTTATAAATTGCCGATAGATGATATAATAATGTCATGAATTATTTAACAAGTACAGAGATTAGTAAGATATGGGGAGTTTCTGAAAGAAGCGTGCGAAACTATTGCGCTGCCGGAAGAGTTGTCGGTGCATATTTAAAAGGGAAAACGTGGATGATTCCTGAAAATGCAGCAAAACCAAAAAGGCAGAATAGACATTCAAACAAAATGCCAACATTACTAGATGTTCTCTTTAGAGAAAAAGAACATTCAGTGAAAG
>CADBUF010000034.1 GCA_902797795.1 uncultured Erysipelotrichaceae bacterium | reverse complement strand
TGAACCAACATTAGGACTTGATGTAATAGCTAGAAGAGAATTATGGAAAACCATAAATGAATTAAAAGGAAAGATGACAATAATCCTGACTACTCATTATATGGAAGAGGCGGAAGCATTATCCGATAGAATTGGCATAATGAAGGATGGAGAACTGTTGTTTGTTGGCACTAAAGAAGAATTATTTAGTAAAACAGGCAAAACAAATGTAGAGGATTCTTTTATTGAAATAGTTTCTGGAGGTCAACTATAATGACAAAATCATTATCCAGAATTATCACTTTAACAAAAAGAGATTTCAAGGAAATATTAAGGGACCCACTTTCATTAATATTTACCTTAGGAATGCCTTTGTTTATGGAAATATTGTTTTATCTTATATTCCATAAACTAACCCCTCAATTTGAAATGAAGTATTTAGCTCCAGGAATAGTTGTGTTTGCCCAAAGTTTCATATCACTATTTGTTGGATTACTTATTGCTATAGATAGATCGACATCTTTTTTAACAAGATTATATGTATCCAATGCAAAATCACATGAATTTATTTTTTCATATGCACTATCTATGATTCCTATCATTTTTGTTCAATCTATATTGTTCTTCTTAGTTGGGGGAATAATTGATTCTTCAATATTTGGCATTAATATGGTATTTGCTATACTTATTAGTGTAGTTACATCATTTCTTTTTATTGCATTAGGAATTTTGCTTGGATCTCTATGCAATGAAAAAGCTATTGGTGGTATCTCTTCAATTGTTATTGCTGGCCAATCAGTACTATCTGGCATGTGGTTTCCAATTGAAGGATTAGGCGAAGGCATGATTACTTTTATGAATGTATTACCATTCAGAAATGCAACAATACTTGTTCAAAACACAATGAATGGAATAAATGACGCATATAAAGATTTTTCAATTCCATTAATTATTGTTATTGCATATACAATAGTATCATTCGTTCTTGCAATACTGGCTTTCAAAAGAAAAATGAAATCGAACTAATCATCACAAAATTAAGTCATCCTTCGAGGGTGGCTTTTCTTTTGCTTTATAAGATGTCCAGGTGTCCGAAATTGTATTAAATGTTATGTTTCTAGGCATCTAGCATGTTCAGGATTGATACAAAACGTATCAGTCCTTTTTTCTTTGATTACATCGAAGTTTTTTGGTAGTAGTGAACACAATAGCAAAGTGTTTTATGCTTGTATTTTGATCGTTTTTTAGCAAAAAATAGTAATCTCGCCAGAATCAAACCGGCTTTCTTGCTAAGCAAAGAACACAATTTATTATATTGTTTTAAAATTTATCGAGTGAATTTTTACATTTTTGTTTAAATTCATTCGTTAATTTGATATGCTAAAAGCATGGAAACAATAAAAAGAGAAAATTATTTGTCAAGAATTAGACCTTATTATGATTCACCTTTAATCAAAGTTATTACTGGTATACGCCGCTGTGGTAAGTCTGAGATTTTAAAGCAAATAATGAAAGAAATTGAAAATGGTGGTGTTGATAAAAATCACATCATTTATTTAGATCTTGAAAGCATTCAATGCAGAAATATCAAATCAGTAGAAAAATTAGAAAATGCGGTGGTTTCATTAATAAAAGATGAGAATAAATACTATATTTTTATTGACGAGATACAAAATATTCCGAAATTTGAAATAGGAATCGCAGCAATTAGAAACAGTTTAAATTGTTCTTTATTTGTTACAGGCAGTAATTCGAAACTTTTAGCAGGTAAACTTCAAGACAGATTGACTGGACGTGCTAAAGAATTTGAAGTTTATCCTTTTACTTACAATGAATATTTAGAATACAAAAATATTAATGGTATTAAATTAACACCAGATGATTTTCGCGATTATCTTCGTTTTGGTGGAATGCCTCAAAGATTTGAAGAAGCTAATGAAATAGAAATTAGAAAATATCTTATTGGACTTCATTCATCAATTATAAAAAAAGATGTTTATGGAAGTCATAAAAGGATAGATAAAGTACAATTCAAAACTGTAGCCGAGTATATATCATCAACATCAGGGAGACTGTTTTCAGCATTATCTGCAGCAAAAAAATTGAAAGAAAATTTAACAAAGGAAGAACAACGTTCTTTTTCAAATTTAATCAATAAATATGCAGAATATTTAAAAGAGTGTTATTTAATCACCGAATGTAAACCAGCATATCTTAAAGGCAAAGAACGACTTAACGGAACACGTAAGTTTTATCCTATCGATGTTGGAATTAGAATGGCTCTTGGAAATGCTTACGATTATGATGACACATTTGCACTTGAAGCAGTCATTTATAACGAGTTGTTGACAAGAGGATACGAAGTTTATTATGGAAAATTAAGAGATAATTCTGAGATTGATTTTGTTGCAATTAAAAATGGTAAAAAATGTTTTATTCAAGTCGCATATGTCATTAATAGTCAAGAAGTTAAAGATAGAGAATATGGAGCATTTGATACCATAACTGACGGATCGCCACGTTATGTATTATCATTAGACCAATTTGATTCATCAACTAATGGTGCAACTCACCTTTATATTATTGATTTCTTACTTGGAAAAGTTGATATACATTTATCTTAATAATGAATGAATTTAACCAAAAATGTGAAAATTCATACGCTAAACTATATGAGTTTAAACTGAACCATATAAAGAATTCTATTTACAATTCTGCCAAGAGGCACGCTAGTAGGAAAACTTAGAGTATACATTGACGAGATAATTACTATAGTAAAAAACAACCCAGTTAAATTTGTGAATCAACTGTATACCACAAGTTTATCTAGGCACCCTACAAATCACAGAATATACATAAGTATGTTCTGTTTTTTATTGCCCCATTTAATATTTACTATTGCATAGTAATAATTTATTAAGTATACCCCTGAATAAGAAAACCACTCGATTGAGTGATTATCCTACATTGTATGGCATAACTTTGGCAGAATCGAACTTGTTTAAAAAAATATAATCATTAGATTATAAGATGCCACTTTGTTTTAACAGGAACGACTTTCTTTTTAATGTATGCAAATTCTCCAGATGCGAACGGATGCATAAATTGAACCATTTTTATTGATTCATCATTGAATGCCATATTGGTTCCACGCATTACAACCCACATTTCTTGTTTACCTTTTATTACCAAAGATTTAATTTAAACTTTAAAAGTCAAATGACAATATCTTTGCAACCGAAATTTACGATGTAAGAAAAAGAAAATGCATTTTGTTGCATCCACTTAATCATTTAACATTTTATATTGTTAATATATAATGTGAGTAAGTAGGACCAAATTATGAGAACTATGAAACCCCTTTATCTAATCCTTATTTCTACGGTTCTTCCTCTTTCTGGATGTGGCACAAAAGCATCTAGTAGTGGAAGCCTTGTCCACGAACACACATTCTCTTCTTCTTGGAGCAAGGATGAACATTATCACTGGTATGAAGCAACATGTGGACATGATGTTATCACTGATAAAGAAGAGCATTCATATAATGAAGATAATGCTTATTTTGAAATAATAGATTACGATACTGGCGAGACAATTAAACATAACTACTGTTTGGTGTGTAATTATGAATCAAGTGAAGAACACACTCATCATTTTGAGGTATCTTATGTTGTGGATCAAACCTTCCAAAAGGGTGGCTACACAGTCTACAGATGTAGTCAATGTGGTTATGATTATGAGGATGATTTCACCAATCCATTAGAACATAACTATTCTGATGTATATTCATATGGCGATACTTATCACTGGAGACAATGCATTGATGAAGGATACACACACTTATATACCGAGATGGAAGAACACACATTTGTTGAAGATGTTATTGACCCAACATTTGAACAAGAAGGATATACACTTCATAGATGTAAGAAATGTGATTATTCATATAAGACAGACTTTACCACTGTTTTAGAACATAATTATTCATCCGATTATGATAGTGATGATTACACCCACTGGCACCCATGTATTGATGCTGGCTATGGCCATCTTAAAAATGGAGAAGAAAGTCATTATGTCAGCGATTGGACTATTGAATTAGAACCCACAGATGATGATGAAGGCAGTGCGATAGGATATTGCGATGTATGTCATCATGAATGTCATAAATCCGTGCCTTCAAATAAAGAATCTTCACTAGAATACTTGAGTTTTACAAAGAAATCGAACTCATATTATTCAGTTTCTTTAAAAGATGAATATCGTTTGACACCCACTAGAATCATCATTCCAGAAACATATGATGACTTAAATGTTACTGAGATTAATAGCGCAGCGTTTAAAGATGCAATCAATTTACGTTCTATCTTAATTCCAAATACAGTTAGAAGCATTCTTGATCAAGCCTTCAGTGGTTGTGAAGCATTAGAAGAAATTAATATCTCTAATAACGTTAATCAAATTGGAGATGAAGCTTTCTTAAACTGCTCAAAAATCGAAAACATTGTTATTAAAGATGGACTAACAAATATCGGTCAAAACGCCTTTAAAGGTTGTTATAAATTGTTTGATGAATATTTAAATGGACACTATATCAAATCTGAGAGCAATCCATATTATTATCTAGTTGATGCAGTGGATAATTCAGTGACTAGATTTGAAGTCCATCCTGATGCATATTTAGTTAATCCAGGAGCTTTAAAAGATTTAAATGCATTAACATATCTAAAAACACCATTTGTTGGTAAATGTAAAGATGCTTCTAAAGTGAGCGCTTATGAACGTAAATTTGGTGTCATCTTTGGCTATATGGCATTAAAAGATAAAAGCACAAGCACAATTCAAAAAACTTTTGCTGCGAATGTTTGTGTTTGCCAATATGTCGAAGGTTATTTAGCAGGATATTACAATTTAGCGGTTGGATATTTCGTTCCACGTAATTTCTTGACTGTGGATTTTTCTACTGCGACATTTACTAATTTTGATCTTAATCCATTCTCTCAAGAATCGTATGGATACTCTTTGTGGCTTGATAGATTTGTTATTCCGACATGTGTTACAACAATGAGCAAAAGTATGAATATCAAATACTTCTATTTAGGAACAAAAGATCAATTCCTCAATTCTTTTGGAATGGATTTTTACACTTCTTCATCAAACGATTATTATTTCTATTCTGAAGAAGCGAGTGAAGATTCATATGAAAACAATCATTTGTGGCGTTTTGTGAATGATGAAATCTGTTTATGGGGTGTGGCTTCTATCAATTTCAACAATGTGACTCTTTCTGGCGATTATGAATCCATAGTTAAAGTGGAATATCGAATTTCTAACACTAATAACATTGAATATAAGAATATTACCTTTGCATTATATTATGGTGACACATTAGTAAGTGACGTATATGAAATAAGTAATGATAAATATGTCACATTCACTAATGTCCCATTTGCCACAGGTTATTACACAATCAAAGGCCAAATTGACTCTAAACCTCAAGGTAGTAGTTCTTTTATTACTACCACAAGCGGTATTCCATTTAAGAAGACTAGTTTCAAAATGCATGAAATAACTAATGTCAGCACAGCCTATGCTGATTATAATAATCATGTATATGTAACATATACAATTACCGATCCATTCAATATCATTAACGAAGAACACTCCAGAATCTATATCGATATGGTTAAGGGAACAATTCTTACTGGTGTTAAAACGGTCGTTGTCGTTAAGGGTAGTGGAACTCATATTATCGATATTGTTGGACTCACACTTAATAATGACAGTTATAGATTAGAACTTACTTCTTCTATTTGGATCAACAATCCAGATGGTTCATTAGTTAAAAAAGAAGGAATAACTATTGTTCAACTTAAGGCAAGTTAGTTATGGATAAAAAATATATTCTTGAACATTTTTACTCTAAACTGCTGATGCTGAACAGTATCGGCTTTTTTATCGATTAAATCTGAACTTTTCATAAATTGTATTAATTAATATAGAGCAAATATTATACGGTTTTAATGCATAAAATGCCACCTCTTTTTATGCATTTTGTCTGTGATAATTTGCTTTTTTTCTTATAGAGTGATTAGATGATATATAAATTAGTTCACTAGTTCGAGTCTGGAAATCTTTCACTCTTGCTTTTAATGGCTAGAATAAATTTTTTATAAACGTTGCTCCATATATTAATGATTAATAGAAATTCCTATTTACAATGGCGATTCTACTTATTCTCCAATCATTGAAGTCATAAATGGCGTTGATATGCTTTCATATAGCTTAAACACAAATATTATGGTGTTCTCCCATTAACGATTTTTCATATGCAATTAACGATTTTTTGTATCATAATTATTGATTGATGATACAATAAATGATACAATAAATTTGCGAGGTAAAAATATGGAAAATCGTGAATCAGAAACAGTTGAATTTAAAAAAAGTACATC
>CADBUF010000033.1 GCA_902797795.1 uncultured Erysipelotrichaceae bacterium | reverse complement strand
CTGACCATAGGTTTTGACTTTCCTATAGCCAAAGACACATAAGTGCCTTCATATACTTAATAGTGGCTATCCCCTTATTTTTTAAAATTTTTTTAATTTTTTCATTGTTTCAATTTGTTTAAATGTCTATTTAAGTCGTAAATAATTTTGCTAAAATAAAAAAATAAATAAAGGAAGTATATCTATGAATAAGAAAGTATTAATTGCCTTAATTCTATTAATGTTCACATTTACTAGCTGTGGAGGAAATAAAAGCGACACTCCTAAGCAAAAAGAATATTTCACCTTATGGAACATTAGTGAAAGCAAAGCCTTACAAAGATTAATTGAATATGTTAACGATGTTACTAATGTTTTTTCTCCTAATTACATTCCAGTAGAAGATCGTATTGCGACCTTTGACATGGATGGAACATTTGTTGGAGAATTATATCCAACATATTTTGAATATAACTTACTTGAATATCGCGCTTTAGATGATCCTGACTATAAAGATATCGCTCCTAGTGATGTTGTTGAAGCAGCGACCGATATTAGAAATTTTGTAAGAGACAACGTACCTCTTCCTGATCATTTTGATATGAAACATGCTTACGCTGCTGCGAAAGCCTATAGCGGAATGACTTTAAAAGAATTTGATGAATATGTGAAAGCTTACGCTAAAAAAGAGGCCAATGGCTTTGAAGGTATGACTTATGGTGAAAGTTTTTATAAACCAATGCTAGAAGTTTTTGATTACTTAAAAGATTATGGCTTTGATTATTATGTAGTTTCCGGTTCTGATAGATATATTTGCCGTGCATTAGTGGAATCCATTGGTATCCCAATGAACAAAGTTATCGGAATGGATGTTGTTATTGAATCTTCTAATCAAGGTGATGAAGAAGGTGTTAACCACACAATGAAGAAAGATGAATATCTCATCCGTACTGATGAATTAATTATTAAAAACTTAAAAACTAATAAAGTTAAACAAATATCTCAAGAGATTGGTAAAGTTCCTGTTCTTTCTTTTGGTAATAGCAGCGGAGACCAAGCAATGCACAACTATTGTCTAGGTGAGAACCAAAAATATCGTTCCGAAGCCTTTATGCTTGTCGCTAATGACAACTTAAGAGATCACGCTAATTTAGATGAAGGTGCAAAAAGAGAAAAAAAATGGAATGATAATGGTTATCAAGTCATCCATATGAAAGAAGATTTTAAAACCATCTATGGATATGGGGTTAAACGCGTCCCATTCCACTTTGAGTAACATTGACGCCCCTAGGATATCCGCGTTATTCTTATTACGCAGTTAGTGGCCCAATTCATTGGGCCTTTTTTAATTTCAATAATGATCCATAGGTTTTGACTTTCCTATAGCCAAAGACACATAGGTGCCTTCATATATTTAGAAGTGGTTATTCCCTTATTTAAAAAATATTTTTAATTAATTTTTGATAAATATAAATAGATAAGAATAAAATGTATATGGTTAATAAAAGAAAGAAGAAACATATATGTTTGGAAAAGAACTCGCTCATGATGAAGCATACATCAAAGAATATGGTGAATATCAGATCACCAGTTCATATACGATTTATGAATGCTTCATAGAAGAAATGCATGACAAAGATGGAAAACTCATCACTAATAAAGATGGTTCTCCACGTTATCGTTATATCGACGATAGAGATGTCTCAACCTTAAAAGAAGATAAACAAGTTAAAGAGATCAGAAAAGGCCTATATAAGGACGTTTATCAAGTAAATGGAGACTATGTCGAAAAAGTCGAAAAAGAAGAAGGAAAGCGCATTTATTTTGTTGTAGAGCCAAGTAAAGTCACCACTCTAGCTAAAGACAGTAAAGTCATCGCTCGTAATGGGACATATCGCTTATTAAAAGAAGTTGGTTACGTCATGGTGGATGACTACGAAATTGAAAAACCAAAAGTCATCGCGGTCCGTAAATTCAAAACTGAAGACCATGAGCAAGAAGCAAAAGACATCATTAGAAATAAGCTCAAAAGATTTAATCCTGAAGAGGAATAAAAATCATGATCGATTATATCGGTAAGAAGATGATCGTCGATACAAGAAGTAGCGACGGGGGAGCTTACTTTGAAAAAGACTATTTCGAATGGAGATCAAGGAACACTCTTAGGAGTGACCTCACTATTCGAATTAAATATAGTGATGTTAAAGAAGTAAGAATCATCAGAGGCAGAAAGAAAAGAGTGGAAGTCTATCTTAATGACGGAACTGTCCATTATTTCTGGCTATATAAAGCTGCAACCTTTGCCCAATTTATCAATGCGGGTAAAGAAGCGTTGACGCATAAAGAAGAAATTAAAGGTCCTACTCCTATTAGTGATGAAGATTTAGAAAGACTATCAAAACTTAGTGGGCTTCATAAAGATGGAGTCCTTAGTGAAGAAGAATTCCAAAATCAAAAAGAAGAAATCTTGAATAAATATCGATGATAACAAAAACGTCACAGTTCCTGTGGCGTTTTTTATTTAATAATATATAACAATCGAGTAAAAATCACGATTTGAGTCGAGTAAAAAATAATAGTGATTACTATATTTTTTGGATAAATTCGATAATGGTGTTCTTTAAATCGTCATACTCAACATCAATCCACTTTGATGCAGGTTCTTTCGATTCTTTAGCAAAAGTAGGATTTTCCAAAGTGTCTATAACTGAATTAACCAATTCAAACATATTATTTGGCATTCTTTTTGAAGTGCTCAAAAACAAATTAAGTATCTCTCTGATTTTTGAAATTTTAATAACGTCATTCACTATTAGATAATAAAAATCGTAAAGATCTTTATATCTTGTGCTAATAGGTCCAAGCCTTGCTAAAGAGATAAGCTTCTCGGCAAATACCTGTTCGCAAGGATTCACCCTAATAGATATCGAATTACTATCGCTATCAAAAGTGAATATAATTTTTTCTTGTTCAATAGCGGAATATGTGTGAACACCTATGTCTAGCTTTATCTTTAACATCGATTCTTTTTCATCTTTTAGTAATAAATGGACTCTAACGCCTTGATAATCTTCTTGATTAAGAGGTTCAATATCCCCATCAATTAAGACTGTTATTCCATCATTAACCGAATCTAACTTTTCAACAAACAATTTAATTGAATAATCATCAATTGAATATCTAATCAAATCAAAGTCAATATCTTGCGTCACTCGTCTATCACTTTTTGTTAAATTAAACATCACAATTCCACCCTTTAAAGTTACATTTTCTGATAAAGGTGAAGCCGCAATTTTATTAAGTACTATTTCTTCTGCCGCTAAGTTTTGCGCATTCCTAAAATTGTGTCCTTGCCGCATATATTTATTAACAAGTTGTTTTATTAACATTTAAATTGCCTCCTTAATTTTTAATAACAAACTGTTGCCATTAGAAAAGCTCTTTAGATATTGGTTAACCTTATAAAAATCTATTTGATTCTTATTTTTTCTAAAAGATGACAAAACCTCATAAAAGACTTCTCTAGGGTATTTTTCTTTTAATCTAAATAATTCAATTAATAGTCTTTCTAAATCATATATTCGAATAATTCCATCGCTCAATTGCATATCTTTAACACCAATAGTGAAAAATGACTTATCTTGATAAGATTGCTTAATATCCTTTCTTCTAATAGGGAAACTATGCTGTTCAGTTGCCAAATAATAACAATCAGGAATATAGTCTATTAAACCATATATATAAAAAGCAGATAAACCAGTAAAAATAGCAGATGGATACTTTTTAGAAACAAATGATTCATCTAAAAGATTGTCATCTGGATTGTCACTAAAATATCCTCTTTCAACTTGACGTAAAGATCCATCTTTTACGTGCTTTCTGATGGAATATTCTGTTTCTCCGTTATTCAACAATTCTTTAGTAGATATAACCATACTAATAATTTATGTATTTCTAGGTCTTTTGTCAAGAAACACCTAGGTTTTCCTAAATTGATGAACATATAAAAAAGACTAAGGTTGACCTTAGTCATTTTTCTTGATTCTAAGAATCAATTATTTTTGTTTTCTTCTCTTATAAATCATTAAGACAACGATGAGTCCAAAACTTGAAATAGAAGTAAGGATGACAATTAACATCATGTTGTCATTAGCGATATCAAACGTATATGGAACAGCGTTACGAGATGCACTAACAGGGCGAGCTTCTCCACCACTATTAACGATAAATCTAGTTAATTGTGGGTGATTTCTAACCGCGGCATCATATTTAGCAACACCTTGTTCAATGATAGAACCATGTTCATCAGCAACCGCGGCATAAAGGATATCTCTAGCAGCGTCAGAAACATAAGAATCATAATACTCTACTGCACTGTCCCAATATAATGGTAAGCTTTCTCCTGAAGCGTCACAGACGATTAATTCAAGGAGATATTCTTGAGCAAAACATTCCGCTTCGGCCATACCAGCTTTAGTGATGTATAAATGATGTGTATATGAATCAAAATAGAAAGAGAATGTACCAAGAACTGTGTTATTGATATTTCCATCTTCTCCTATAATAAACGAACCTTCTTCAACACTTGGATCAAGTTCAAAGTCATTATATAAGTCATATTCTGTGTTATATGGAGCAACTCCAATTCTAAATGACATATATGAATCAAATTCAATATCATTAAAGTATTCAACGTGATTACTGGCGTTGAGCTTAGCTCCATTTAATCCGTCGATACCTATCCACTCAGCCTCTTGGCCAGATTCTTGATACCATTCGAAAACCCCTGGACAGCCATTAATAACAGCGTTCTTATGTTCTTCGTTTTCTCCACCGATACGACAAATTAATTCCGTGTCAATTTCACTATCAACAGTTTGATTCCAGACATTAGCCCATCTATCATTTTCCCAAAGCTCTTTGGTGTTATCTTTGTTATAACGAACAATAACTAAGCGATGGGCATCAAAATGATTTTGGAATTGAATGGTGACAAGTCTTTGACCTGCTGGAACATTTTCAACGTATTCAGACCATTCTTGTGCCGCTGGGGAATAACTAGAATCATTAAAGAACATAATCGCATAATCTGCTTCTCCATCTGCCCAACCAGAGTTTCCTAAATCAATACTATATCCACTTGGATATCTATAACATTTAAAATATTCACCATAAATGGAAATATCGGAATTAATAGTGATGGTGTCAGGAGCCCATTCACTTAGATTTGGGTCAGAGTACCAGCTTCTCCATTCACGTCCATAGACGTAAACGCCTTTGGTGCAATCGTATTCATATCCAGCTGGAAGTATTAATTGGTCAATTAAATATGGTCCATCTTTATCAGTTGATTCATATTCAGTAAGAACTTTGTATCTACTAAGAGTGTAATATGTATCATCTGGATCATGTTCAGCCCATCCAGTGTTATGGACATATACTTTTTTGTTATATACGCTCACTGATGTCCAACTACTAATTGGCTGTTGTTGACTAACAAATTCACTTCCGTTATAGAGTTGGAACTGCATACAAGCGACACCGCTATATAAATCAGTATATGTACAAGTATATAAGTCTTTACCGTCTTGGGTTAAATAGCCATCTCTAGTCATGACATATTGTGCCCAATTATCAGCGTCTCCTTGTAATTTAACGTTGAGTTTAACAGTGTATTCTCCGACTACACTTTTATCAACCGCATAATATACAGTTGTTAAAGTGCTTTCATCCGCTTTAGCGGCTTTAACTTCATCACGAATGTTAAGACTTGCTAAGACACCCACTCCCATAATAGAAGTGATAATCGAAGTAGTAATGAATTTTAATAGTTTCATAAAGGTCTCTTCTCCTTTGCTTTCTCTTTACTATCATTAGCGATAATCAAAGGTAAACTTTTATGTAGACAAAGTCAAGGGGAAAGAATGGGGTGTAATGGAAACTGTGTGTCCATCACCGCTCTATTTATGGCTGTATTTTGGTAAGGAAAATGCAAAAGAAAATGGTAATTTAGCTCGCGTGCTAGGCACCCATGAAGATTGGTGTGTGCCCCTGCTTATACTTGCCTACTCACGCACTTCATATTTATATATTTATTTAATTGGGAATGTTGGAGACCATTCAAATAATAAATGGGTCATATAATGAGGGATAGTTAATACACCATCTGCATATCCCAAGTTAGATTCTTTTATATGAATTAGTTTTGTTTTTCCGTAGTGATCTGGATGTTTCATTACTGTTTTAGCGCTTTTATCATTTCCATCAACGGCTTTCACTTCTAAAATTGTTGAATCACCATTAATGTTAACAACAAAATCTAATTCAAGCCCTGATTCCTTAGCAAAGTAAAATAGATTGCCACCACGCTTATGCAATGCTTCTGCAACAAGGCCTTCATAGATCATTCCTTTACCCATGCCTAAATTGCCTGACATAATTGCGTCAGTAACACCATCTTCAAGCATTCCAACAAGTAAACCTATATCAGAAGTAAAAACTTTAAATTGGTTTTGGATAACATTAACGAGTAATGGTGTCGATGGTACTTCAAGATTATGCACTTTTAAAATAATACCAGTATCCTTTAGATAATCTAGAGCGTCTTTACCACTATCTTTAGCGCCTTTGCCTTCAATTTTAGAAACAATATATCTTTTGTTTTCTTTTCCTAAAAATGAAGGAACAAGAGAGAAAGCGCTCCTTATTCTTGCCACTTCATTCGCATTAAAAAGAGGCTTATTATCTTTACCACGTCTTCTGCCAAAATCATCTTGTAAATCTTTGGTAATTCTTCTTGTTATTTGAAGTGAAGAATAAATATTGTTAGTCAAAATATAATTTTTGACGGCTTCAGGAAAGCCACCTACGCAGAGATATTCTCTAAATAATTTAGTAAAAGCGTTGTGCATAGAATTAGATAATGGCGTCTTGTGTTCAAAAGCTTCTCTAATGAAATTAATTTGTTCATTTTTATAGCCTTTTGCCCAAAGGAACTCTTCAAAATCCATGGTCCTCATATCAAATTCATCAACACTTCCCACTGGTTTCGGTGTATCATCTCCAACTATATAGCCTTTTACTCCAAGATATGATCCAGACGCAATAAAATCGTATCTTTTTTCGTTTATGTTTGTTTTTAAAGAAAGTAATGCTCTAGGGCAATCTTGTACTTCATCAAAAAAGAAAACAGTTTTTCCCTCAATTAAATCAGGTAATGGCAGTTTAATGGAAAGCTCTTTTATAATGCTGTCTATGTCTAATTTGTCATCAAAAACATCTATAAGATCAGGATTGTCCCAAAAATTAAGATAAACAACAACTTTATAATTATTTTTATTATGAACAAATTTGTTAATAGAGTAAGTCTTTCCTGATTGTCTAATTCCTTTAATTAAGGCTGGTTTATGATTTGGATTGTTTTTCCATTCATAAAGCCATTTATCAACATGTCGATTTAATTCTAATTTTTTTTCTTCCATACAAAGTATCCTCACTAATATAATACAATATTTCGGAAAAAACTGAACGACTTTTTACATTATTTCGGAAAATTCGGAGCGAGTTTTGTATATACTCACGGAAAATTCGGAGCGACTTTTCATAACATTTCGGAAAAATCCGATGGACTTTATCACATATTTTCGGAAATACACACAATCTCATTATATAGACAAGTCTTCTTTTCACTTATTTTCCTATCAAAATGATAATGGCCAAAATACCAGTGTTTATATTCCACTACTTTATCTACGAAATTAAGTTGATCGGTGCATATATCTCTTCGGAAATAAAATGAATTAGTCACTGTTATCGTGTCACAGCAGTGAGTGATCACATAATCAACCTTGTTATTTACTTTTTCTAAGTTATTAAGCGCATTGTCGATATCGTGAAAGGTAATCTCTTCTTCTTTCCACCAGGAGATATGAGGAATGCGATACATCTTATCAATAGAGACTGCTCCTCCTATACATAAGAAGGTTTTGTTTTCTAATGTCATTATTTCTCCGCGCATCACATGAAATATATGTTCATCAATTTGATGCATCACCGCTCCTTTATATTCCACGAGTGGGAATTCATTTATCATTTCAAAATTTTCATGATTCCCATCCACAAAGATAATCGTGCATCCAATATCACGATATAAGCTTAAACGATATTCTAAGCAATCAATTGACCAACATATCCCAGCGTCACCACAGATGATGAGATAGTCATCAAAAGAAACGTTCTTATCTTTAAGAACAAGTAGCTTCTTATAATCAATATCACCATGAGTGTCGCCTGTTATGTATATCATTTATTTCCTTCTTAGTTTTCTTAAACATTCATCAAAATCAATGGGTCTATAATTAATTCTTTCAGCAGAAACACATATACAGTTAGAGTAATCATCCATCAATGAATGATTCGCATGCACATGTCCAAAGAAATATATATAATTGGGAGCAATAAGTGAAGGGTCTTCAAAAGGCTCATGCATCAATATCACTCCTGGTTCCACCATTAAAGGTTTTCTTGTTGCTACTATAAATCCACAATCAACGTAATCCTTTGGCTTTCTTGTGTCGTGATTACCCATAATCAGTATCTTTCTTCCATTAAGTTGATTTACTAAATTCTTAATATTATTAATTCTTCTTGATAGGGTGAAATCACCAAGCATATAAACCAAATCGTCTTTGTCCACTACTGAGTTCCATAATTCAATTAATTGTTCATCCATCTCATGAACGTTTTTAAATGGACGATTTTCATATCGAATGATATTCTCGTGTCCAAAATGTGTATCTGCAATAATAAATCTTTTCATAAAAATTTGCTCAATCCAGTCAATTCTTTGCCAATGAAATGCCTCTTTCAAAATATAAGTTTGCACATAAAAAAATGGTGGTCAAGAGGCCACCAAAAGTTACCTTATTATAATTATATTATCTAACTCTATATAAAATATACTTCTCTATAATAATAATTATATATAAGGTAAATTTTTTTAAATTATTTTAAAAATTATTCTTTGTCGCAAAAGTTATACAATAATTGCGACAATAAAAAGACGTGATGCAAAGTCATAGCGTTAGTAAATGGTGATTAAATTAATTTATACGTCACTATTTTTCCTGCCTACATATCTTCTTAATAATTTCATATATCCATTTAGTGACACCGCTTGTTTCTTGAAGTAGATTATTTTTTTCTTCAGAGGATAAACGTTTTTTAATCATCAATATAAAATGTTCATCAATTGATGGACCTAATTCCTTGATTGCGTTTACCACCAAAGATGTTTTATATGACAAATCTAATAATTCTTTAGAAGATTTGTGTTTAAAGTGTATGGTTATTTTGCCAATCTCATATGTTTTATATTGCCCACTGCTATAGAATTCATAACTATTTATCACTTGAGTAGATAATCCTAACAAGTTAAGAGCAGTTATTCCGGCAGGAGATGTTTTCCAGTTATAATTTCTCGCTATAGCTTTAGCAACCTCTTCAATATTAGGAGCAGCATATTCTTTCAATATATTAGAGAAAAACGGCTTATCATATATTCCTCTAATAACTCTTCTGATTAATCCTTCTTTTTCAAGTCTAAGCAAGCACTTCTTAGCATTTTCATATTCAGTGATATCTGTGAAATCAGAAACAATGAAAACACTACCAGCTGGAAGGCTCAGAATTCTTTTTCTAATAAAGCTCATTTCAGAATTAATCATAATGTTTTGTCCCTAATAGTGTATACTTTTGGGGACATTTTATCAAGAAGATTTTTATTATAAAAATAAGACTTTAATCCTTTAAGCACGTTAGAGGAACAACGTATCTTCTTTTTTGTTGGTAATCATAGAAGTTCCTCCTATTTATCTATTGAAATTCAGTTTAATCATGTTATGTCACAATACATTTAAAGGGGGTTCTTTGTATGTTTATGAAATATTTATGATACAAATAAAGAAATCCTTATATAATAAATACGCTTATTAGAAAGGAAAGTGATCTTAAATGAAAGTTGCTTCTAGAGTTATGTACACGATCGCTAATTTCTTCACTTGGATTGAAGTATTAGTCTGTATCACCGGTATTATTGTCATCCCACTAATGATGTCAGGAGTTATTACTAATAACAATGGTTATAGTAACCAATATTTACAAAGTGCGGTTATCACTTTAGCGTTCGTTCTTTTCTTCTCACTCATATTAATTGGAATGGTAAGAATTGCGAAATCAAGAGAAAGCTCTATCTTTTGGGATATTCTCTTCTTATTCTTAGGAATCATTACTGGCAATATCTTTTATATGTTAGGTGGCATTTTTGGAATGTTCTCACTAAGCTAATAGAAGGGTGCAAACAAAAAACAAGGGGTCACATCAATTAATGCGATCCCTTTTGTTTATCTATTCACCTTTATATTTTCTTAATGGTAGATATTTGAATACTTGTTTTTGATATTCTTTATATTTTGGATATTTACTTGAAGAGATGTTTTCTCCTAAAGAGGAGCTACCCATAAATAATAAAATGAGGAAAAGAGGTCCTACAATTGACCAGTTGAAAATGCCGTACGTTGCTACACCTGCTCCAATAACAAATAGATACATACTCATCCATACACCTTGTTCGCCTAAATAGTTAGGATGTCTCATATATCCCCAAACACCAATCGTGTTAAAGCCTAATGAATAAGGATAAGGGAGTTCTTGTAATGTTTTACCTTCTTTAAGAAGTTCTTTCTTTTTAGAGTGGAAACGATATTGAATCGCATCAGCGACAACTTCTAATAATAAGAAGAGTGAGGCTAAGATCGTTGCTAAATAGTCAAATACTCCAAAAGCTTTAGAAGATTCCATAACCGCTAAAGAAGGGAGAGTAAAGGCTAAGATCAAAACATTTTGATATGTAGAAATGAAGAAGAGATCAAAAGTTGACCAAACAATACGTTTTCGGAACATTTTCTTGCTTCTTAATATCGCCCAGCGATAATCTTCTTCACCTTCCCAGAATTTAATGCTGTAGGCGCCTTTACGAGCGAAGTTATATGTTAATCTAATTCCCCATAAGGTAGCGATAACAGCAATAATTACTGTTCTAATTTTAAAGTTACTCATCGCCGCTACTACCCAAGTATAGGCAATTGGTAATAAACTCCATAACTTATCCATTTGTGAATAGTTATTAGCGAGTTCACCAACAATGAAACAATAGGCAATACTACTACCACATATAATCGCTAGGATTAATAAAGTTTTTAATTGAAGTTCAGTAAGACTATTATTACCTAAAACAATACCTAATATAGAAAGAGTGAGTATCGCGATAACTGTCAACCCCATTAATATCGTTCTTTTCATATTTATTGACCTCTTGAATAACTATATATGAAATATTTCATATTGAAAACATTTTATTCTCGTTCCATCGGTGAAAATATTAGTTATTAGTGATATTGAGATATATTTTTTTATTTAATTAATTTAAATAATTTAGAAAACTGAAAAAAATTTTTAAAAAATAAGGGGATAGCCACTATTAAGTATATGAAGGCACTTATGTGTCTTTGGCTATAGGAAAGTCAAAACCTATGGTCAG
>CADBUF010000032.1 GCA_902797795.1 uncultured Erysipelotrichaceae bacterium | reverse complement strand
TATTACGATGAGTGTCTCGGTTTGTGTTTTCCTCCCAAAGCCCAGAATGGAGACCAGCTCAATCATTAAAGTGGGATAGTCAACAAAACGTATGCACTCGGTCTTCTAATAATAAGAACCTACTTATTTACACCCAGACAATTACTCATCTGAGCACAATCATTATATAAAATATATTTACAACAGACTACTTCGAATTAAAAATAATTCCCTACGAACTACGTGGGCGCTGCAGCGAACATATTCCTACAAATACACCCTCTTATTAACTTCAATCACTATTGAACTGACATTTTTCAGTTTTTCTTTTGATAGACCATTAGGAATGATGCTACCACTATAGGGGTGATTGATTTGATAAGAATAACTTTTGTCTTTTGTTCTTTTAATGATGACATTTAATATCATTTGATTATATTCAACACAAACTTAATAGTGTTTTGGAAACACACGCTGTATCAAACTGAATAAATGCCCCCTTGCAAACACACTTGGGGGCATTTCAATTACTTTGTTATAAACTTTCTAGTTATTATCAATATCTTCTTTTTTAGATACCGCTGTATAGCTCTTTGAATAATCAAATTCAATTTCAACTTCTAATCTAAACTTCACTTGCTTTTGTGTTGGTTTATGAACATAGAAGCCTTTAAAATCCATCTCAATACTAGAAATAAGATTTTCTTCATTAACTGTGTATTTAACTAAGGCCTTTTTGCCATTGAACCCACTTAAGATATCATAGATATCAAATACAGTTACTTCGTTATAATCAATGCGGATATGTTTGTTATAGAAATTCAAAACATCCTTAACCGCATCAGTGGTCAATGCGAATTGATAGGTAGCTAAATTGTTATTAGCAGAGGTTTTAACAGCCTTGATGCTATCAAAGGATAACAAGTCCGCACTTGGTAACATGTAATAGTTATCAACAGAGTCATTATTATATCCTTCTAACAAAGTATATTTATTAAATCCAACTTTTGGATCTAATACATTATATACTTCTCCAGTTGTTAACCTCGCTCTATATGAGTCATAATCCGCTACTAAATCTCCAAGTTGATCTTTGTTTTTATAATCACTATCAACTTCTAAACGATTGTTGAAATATACAGTGTTATTAACAATCTGTCTTTTTGTGTATCCTTTTGTGGTTGAATTAACTGCGAGTCCTAATGGATTAGATAAAGAGATACCATGGTCTACTGCAGTTTTCACATTGTAGTCGTAATACGAAGTAGATCTATTCTTTGAATTATTTAACGCACTTCTAACTTCGTTTATTTTTTCATTTACTTCACTTTCGCTTGTCACTGTTCCCGCAAAAGAAGGTAGAGAGATTGAAACATAATCACCATATTTGGTGAAGTTTTGATCAAGCTCAAAGCCAATTTCAAACTTGTCTTTAATTGATACGTAAGCATCAAAATGGAATGACGCTAAATAATTGTTACTATATAGCGTAGTCCAAGCATTAATAGATAACCCAACACCCCATTGACTCTTTGTGTAAGCATTAAGAGCAGTTAGTATAATACTGCTATCAATGTAATTAAGGATTCCTAATAAAGAATCTTGAGCAAAATTGGTGTGTAAAGATAAAACATATTTATCACCAGACTTCTTAGCGTTCAATACATCCTCATCAGAAAGTGTTTTTAAAATATGACCAAAGTTAAATTTATCAAAGTCATAGATAGATGACACTGTTTCATGATTCACTACTGAGAAATCCTTATTCTCGTCAGCGGATATCTTAATCAAATCGGTTCCCACATTGTAAATGTAGTTAGTGCTATCAAAAACTAATGCGCCTGAAAGCACTCTTTTTTGTAAGAACTGTGTTTCTGGGTTATCAGTTTTGACAGTTGTCGTACCGCTATAATTAGCGGGTGAATAGGAAACAGCTCCTGCAAATTTAATCTTTGCTTTAACACTGAAATCATATTCATACGCAGTAGATTCAAATGTATTTCTTCTTGCTCTACTTACCGTTTCTTTATAATCAACAGTTGGTGTTACTGGATCAGATGGGGTTGATGGGGTTGATCCACCTCCGCCACTTTCTCCACATGATGATAAAAACATTCCTAACAAAACAGGGATTAAAACAAGTAATTTCTTATTCATTTTTATGTTCCTTTCTTTATAAGAGCGCTTGTGCTTCCAAGACGATTTCATCCATCCTCTTATGCAGCTTAGCGTTGTTCTCTGCTATTTTTTGTTTTTGATTACTTTTAAAAGCACAATAAATCACAAGTGGGAAAATAAGCATAATAAATAGAGCAAAGATAAATAGCAGGTCTTCTGGTTCTTCCACTATCTTGTTATATGTTTTTAATTTCTTCTTACAGTCATCATATTCATTCTCTAAAGAAACTAATTCGCTGTAATTTTTCATTCCCTCAACTCTGACTAAAACAATATGAAGACCTCCTGATCTTCCGTGATTCCTATCTTCAACATATTTCCAGCCAAAGTTTTTTCGTAATTTAATCTCTTCTTCTTTTTTGGCTACTGTTCCAACGTAAATTTCTTTTGATTCTAAGCTCATAATTGTTCTCTACACCGCGTTTTCGTAATTATTATTGATGTTATAAATTAATATGAATGGGAATGACACCATCGCGCATAAGCCTGATATAAAAATACCTAAGCCAAGCATTATCACTCCTAAAATAAATCCTAATATCGCTAAGCCAATCTTCATAGCAATAGCCCAAGCTATACCATCTATATCCCAAGAGAATATCACTCCTGGCATTCTAATTGACCATCCCGCAATCGCGGAAAATATATCACTAATAAACGAATTAGAGAGAATGCAGTATACATCCGCGAAGATTAGATAGCTAATAACTATAGAAATAAATATAGAGGCAGTTATGCTTAATGCATTTCTACAAGCTTCAACTCCTAATAGGACTCCTAAACTAATTCCAAGAGCGGCTACCGCTCCAAAGATTGCCCAACCAAAAGATATTTTTCTTGCGCGTTTACCTTTAAGTTTTCTTTCTTTACGAGCGTTTTCTTCTCTTTCTTTTTGAGTTTGTTTTAAACAGTCTTTGTGATAGTAAGCTTGGCGATAAACCGCTGCTCTACCTCTACCAGCATGTCGGACGCAGATTTCTTCCATCTCTAATTCATCTTCAGGAATATCTTTTTTACATCTTTCACAAACATGTAATTCCTTTTGATGAATCACTACTGTTTCTCTAATAGGTTCAACTGGAGTAGGTGCTACTACAGGTTCTGGCTCTGGTTCTACTCCAATAAGCTTTTCTTCTTCAGATAATAAATAATCTAAAGAACATTCAAATACTTTAGCTAGTTCTCTTAAAGTAGATACGTCAGGTTCATTTTCATCATTTTCCCATTTACTAACAGTTTGGAAAGTAACATATAAACGATCCGCTAAATCTTTTTGCGTTAAGTTTTTTTCTATTCTTAACTTTTTAATCTTTTGACCAAGTGTCATATCCGGATACCCCTTCCCAAATATACTCACTAAAAACGCGAATTTTATAAATAACTGATAAGGCGAATTGCTCGCGTAAAAGTAGAATTCGTGAATTTATGCATATAAATGTGTGATGTTGATAACGTCACTAACAATAAAGCGTTAGTTGAACGAGAAAGATTTCATCCACCATTTACATAAATGCATTAAATTATTCCGATAACTCCTTATTTTTCAATAAGATTGATGTTATTACTAAACACGCAATTGGGCCAATTTTCAAGATATTTATAGTGTTTTCTTTCCGTAAATTACAAAAATCTGCACCAATTTCGGAGCGACTTTTCATCAGTTCTTGTTTTAAAAAAATTCTTTTAATAACAAACTATCAAAATACTCTTTTGTTTCTTCTTTATTTAACTGTTTCATTTATCCACTCAATAACAAGATTAATCACTTCTTCAAATGTTAAACCAGCTGCATATTTAGCTCTTTTAATATAAGAGTTCCAGCGATTATTCATTTGAACATTTTGTTTTATTTCATCTAATAGAGATAGAGCATTCTCTTTAGAAATATTAAAGCC
>CADBUF010000031.1 GCA_902797795.1 uncultured Erysipelotrichaceae bacterium | reverse complement strand
CCGAGTGGTGAAATTGGTAGACGCAATGGACTCAAAATCCATCGGTTAACAGCCATGTCGGTTCGAGTCCGACCCCGGGCACCAAAAAGTCTATGAATATCCGCTACTATCGTGGATATTTTTTGTTTTAATCAATTTTGTATTGATTAATTTTTTACTAAATAATAACCTATCTATATCGATATATCTTAGGGGGTTAACTTATGTCAAAAGCGGATCAAATATTTGTTGAAAATATAAAAGACATTCTTGAGAATGGTTTTTCTGATGAGCATTTAAAAGTTAGACCACATTGGGAAGATGGAACCCCTGCTCATACGATTAAGAAGTTTTGCATAGTTAACCGTTATAATCTTCAAGAAGAACTTCCAATTTTAACAATTAGAAGAACCGCTTTTAAAAGCTGCTTAGACGAACTTCTTTGGATATGGCAAAAGAAAAGTAACAACATCCATGATTTAAATAGTCACATTTGGGATAGTTGGGCTGATGAAAACGGTTCAATTGGTAAAGCATATGGCTATCAACTCGCTAAAAAAAGCATTTATCCTGAAGGTGAATTTGATCAAGTTGACCGTGTTCTTTATGATTTAAAACATAACCCTCAATCAAGAAGAATCATGACCAACATCTATAATTTTGAAGACTTACATGAAATGGGATTATATCCTTGTGCCTACTCCATGACTTTTAATGTTAGTGGTGATACACTTAACGGCATTTTAAATCAAAGAAGTAACGATATGTTAACTGCGAATAACTGGAACGTTCTTCAATATTCATTATTATTAATAATGTTTGCTCAAGTTAGCGGACTAAAACCTGGCACACTAGTTCACGTTATCGCTGATGCGCACATTTATGATCGCCACGTTGATTTAGTGAAAGAAGTGATTGCTAAACCACAACACAAAGCCCCTAAACTTTGGGTTGATCCTACTATTAAAAATTTCTATGATTTCAAAGTAGATTCCTTTAAATTAATCGACTATGAATTTGAAAAATTAGACAAGAAAATTCCGGTGGCCATCTAAGATGATTATTTCGATTTTAAGCGCTGATAAAAAATATGGTATTGGTAAAAAGAATGGACTTCTTTTCTCTTTGCCTATAGATATGAAATTTTTTAGAACTACAACTATTAATCATGTAGTGGCAATGGGGGAAAACACTTTATTATCTTTCCCAAATTCTAAACCACTTAAAAATCGTACACACATTGTATTAAGCGCGGACAATACTCATAACTATGAAGGAGTGATTAACGTTCATTCTTTTTCTGATTTTTTAAATAAAATTAAAGAATATTCTTTAAAAGAAGATGTTTATATCATCGGTGGAGCTTCTATTTATAATCAAATGATTCCTTATGTTGATGAAGTTTTATTAACAAAAGTCGATGAAGATGGTGGGGCCGAAGTTTTCTTTCATAATTTAGATGAAGACGATAATTTTGAATGTATTGAAGAAGGTGAACCAATTGACGATAATGGTCATATTATTCGTTTCACAAAATATATCAATAAAAATAAAGTGAATATATAATTATTAACACGCCGACATAGCTCAATCTGGCAGAGCAACTGAATCGTAATCAGTAGGTTGTAGGTTCAATTCCTATTGTCGGCACCAAATAAGTAAATAATTTCCAAATCGTATATAATAAAAATAGGAGTGGCGATATGGAAATAAAAATTAGATATAGTGAGGACAAAAAGAAAATTCTCGCCAATATAAAAGGAAAGGATTCTGAATTAGCAGACCTCATTATTGGTATGATGTTTGGAAAAGAAGAACAAATCGTAGAAATACTTGGTGATGTTCCACCAGATGTCTATATTGATGGAGATCGTGATGAAAAACTTGAAAAAGAAGTTAAGGATTTTGAAAAATTCTTAGACAAATTCTACGAAAGCTATTACAAAAAGCGTAACAAATAAGGCTCTACTTAGAGCCTTTTAATTTACTTAGTAATTTGAACAATAATACTCCAATTAGAGGACCAATAGAGTTGAATATAATAACTAACATTAAGTTAATAAAAGCATTTTTATCATAGCTATTTCCAAAGCCAAAATAGAACATGTTAGCAATACAGTGTTGAAAACCACAATATACAAATAGGAAAACAAAGAACACTAAAGATAAAATGCCTAATGGTTTTAATCTGTCTAAAGAGAATAATTTAATCGCCACATAGACACAAAATCCACATAGTGTTGATTTGACGATGCAGGATAAATAATCGCTAAATGAAGCAAGTGTAGTGCGTGATAAACATGTCGCACCAACAGTTTTCATGATATCTGTATTTTTAAAGATGAAATAACACAAAAACCCTAAAGAAACCGCCCCAATTGTATTGCCAATTAAGATGATAGGCAAAGAGATATAATATTCTTTATCTTGTTTCTTTTCATATATAAGTCCGATTTTACCGGTGTATAAAGAAAGATAAAAAGTGCATACAAGAAATAAACCTATTGAGAAAAGTAGCGATCCTAATATCTTTCCAACTTCCCCATTTATATAATGAACCATCAGAATATATAGAAATCCACCTAAGCCTATTGCTAATCCTGCTAATATTGATTTTAAGAAATGAAGAGATAAGTGTTTAATCATCTTTTCATTATTTCACATTCTTATGTTTTTTCAAAAAATATCTTTGATTTTATTTTCAATATAAGTATAATGATTTAGCGTTATGAGATAGATAATATCTCTTAACAAAATCCCATGGGTATTTAGCTCAGCTGGGAGAGCATCTGTTTGACGTACAGAAGGTCGGCGGTTCGATCCCGTCAGTACCCACCAAAACTTGAAAATAAATAATGGATAAATCCATTATTTTTTTTGTTATAAATGTATTATAATAAACATGTGCATCCATAATTTAATGGTAGAATGTTAGCTTCCCAAGCTGAATGTACGGGTTCGATTCCCGCTGGATGCTCCAAAATGATTGAATGCGATAAATGACTAGTTAAAACATGTTGATTATCGCTTTTTTCTACACTTTTTGGCTCTCAACAAAAGTGTGGGTTTTTGTACATAAATAACTCGTGATCTTGTAAATTTGTTAGTAATGCACGAAAAAACGGACATTGTCTTTTGTGCTATATTATTGCGAGTTGAAAGAAAATTTAAAATAAGAACAAATTGTAATATAATTTTTTCATGAAAATTAAACGAGTCTATGAACCATATTTTATTGAAGTAGAAAATATTAAAGATTCTGATGACAGTAGTACTTGTCATTTGTTACCAGACTCTCTAAATCTTTCAACTTTAGATAAAGATGAAACACTCCACGATTTTGGTAGCAGTGTTTATTTTTTTGATAGCATCGATTGTATAGCTACCAAATTCCAAATCAAGTCACGAATTCTGTCGCAAAGAAATGAATCTGTTTTCATTTGGTTAAATGGTGGCAATAGTTCTGTAGACTACAAATTCAAATATTTATTCATGGAATTACACGATATCAGTATCTTTTCTATAGTCCATATTCGCTATCATCTTATTGATTCTAATGGCAAAAGAATGGATAACTATGAATATTCTTTTCAACCTGGATATGACACAAACGATTGTATTCGACTGGTATGCGCTATTCCTCGCTTTTCTACAAGTACAGATTATTCCATTTGCATCGATGAAGTGGCGTATCAAAAATCCGATGGATTTAATGAAATATCAATCAATACTAACGATTGTTTTCTAAAGCCAATACCTGAAAAGTACTTAGAAAACGCCAATAAAATCGAAACGATTAGAAAACCCATTTTAAAGAATGCTAAAGAGACAATTGCTCAATACAACAAAGGCGTGTCTGATCGAGATGATAAAGCTTTAAAATTTGGTGTAGAAAAGATTCCTTATAAAATTGAAGATAGAAGAAAATATTCTCATCTTTATAAGAAACAGGAATCGTATAAACATCATTATGAGAGAATATTCCCAGAAGACGTAATTTTGATTAAATGTGAAAAAGCACTTGATAAGTTATATTTAACTTATCCTGAACTTGTTTTTGATGATGATAATATAAGATTTGAGTTTAGTTTAGATACTTTAGGTGATTCCTTCTTTGGCCTTGCCGCATTACTCGAAGATATTCCAATAGACGATGCTTTTATCAATGATAATGGGAAAGTTTGCTTTTCATTTAAGGTATCAGTCAAAAACACTTGGTTGTTAACTTGCTTGAATATGTGGAATTCCACTCAACGTATCCACGGTCCACTTTATGGTTATTTTACAGGAGAATTCTATGAAGCCGAAATTTTGAAATGCATTGATAGAAACAGGCTTGAGAATCTCAATGCAGATATGACTATTGTTGATCAAAATCTCAATGAGTCAAATGATATTTTCAATATGGCTATGGATAGGTATTATGCGCCAATTATCAACGAAAGATATATTAAATATACAAAACGTCTTCCTGTATGGAAGAGCGAATTGTATGTATATTTAATGACAAAATTCTTTTTCAATGATGCAATTCATGTTTATTCTGCTGACTGGTTAGGAAAACAAACGCTTGACGTATATGTCCCATCTAAAAAACTCGCTATTGAGTATCAGGGGG
>CADBUF010000030.1 GCA_902797795.1 uncultured Erysipelotrichaceae bacterium | reverse complement strand
GATAGCACAGACATTAAACATTTCAGAGCCAACGGTTGCTCGAGATTTAAAAATGTTGCAAGAAATTGGTGTCATCAAAAGAAATGGGCCCAACAAAACAGGTTATTGGGAGATACTGAAAGATGGCGAATAAAGAATTTAAAAACATTGAAGAATTTATCGAAGGGTTCACTAGGAATGGTCCTACTCCTGAAAACTATAATTATGATGGTGCAATATGGGGAATGGAATTCCAGTATAAGAATAGAATTTTTAGAGTTACAAGAGATACTATTGGACATGAAAAAGAAATTCGAGTTAAATTCAATAAATCAAGCAAGGCATATATTCAACTGTTTGAAATACCTGCTAACGAATATCCAAATGCCGAGGGAAATAATTTAGATTTGTATTTAGGTATATTTGATGACGTAAACGACTTGCTTGATAATGGTAAGATAGATGGTGTTTCACTTAGAAACATCATTGCTAGCGACCAAACTGAAATTCTTGCAATTGATTAATTAGAACTAAAAAAACAACAAACGCTTTTTGTTCTTGTAAGGAAAAATAAACAATAAATGGCTCAGTCTTTTTCCATGATTAAAAGTATGTTGTCTTAATAGGCGCATTCCTTTATAATTTTGGAAGGTAAAAATAAGGGATAAAAATATGAGCATTTATATTATTGATGGAAAAAGATCGGCAATTGGAAAATTCTTAGGCTCTCTCTATGAAAAAGATGCAAGTGATGTCTGCGTTCAAGTTGCTAAAAATTTAATTGAAGAATCGAAGGTTAATCCTAACGATATTGACTTATCAATTTTTGGCAATGTCGTCTCTGCTGGACTTGGACAAGGCTTAGCAAGAAAGATTGCGATTAATTCTGGCGTACCAATTGAAAAACCAGCCTATTCTCTTAACATGGTTTGTGGTAGTGGCATGCAAGCGATTTCTAATTCCTGTAATGAAATTAAACTCGGAAAGAAATTAGTGCTCACAGGTGGATATGAATTCATGTCCAATATTCCTTATGCGACTGATACATATCTTAGACTTGGTATCAAATATGGCGATTTCAAGATGGTTGACTTAATGACCAAAGATGGACTTCATGACTCTTTTAGTGGAGTTCATATGGGTGTCACTGCTGAAAATATCGCTAAAGAATTAAATATCACTAGAGAAGCACAAGACCGCTTTGCCTTCTTAACTCAAAAGCGTGCCTTAGAGGCAGTTAATAACAAAGCTTTTTCTAATGAAATTGTTCCTGTCTTATTAAAAGACTATCGAGGAAGAGAATTTGTCTTTGATAAAGACGAATTCCCTAGAGCAGATTCTACTTACGAAAAATTGGCCTCTTTAAAACCAGCGTTCATCAAAGATGGTAGTGGCACAGTTACCGCCGGAAATACCTCTGGCATTAACGATGGAGCAGCTTTCCTCTTACTTGGTTCAGATGAATATTGCAAAGCAAATAACATCAAACCTGAAATTGAAATCGTGGATTATGTTTCTATTGGTTGTGACCCACAAAAAATGGGCTTAGGTCCATATTATGCGATTAACGAAATCTTAAAGAACAACAAATTAAAATTCACTGATATTGATTTGTTTGAAATCAATGAAGCATTCGCTGCTCAAGTATTAGGGGTATTTAAGCTATTAGAAAAAGAACATAACGTTGATGAAAAATATATCTTAGATAGAACTAACTTAAAAGGCTCTGGCCTTGGTTTAGGACATCCTTTAGGATGTTCTGGAGCAAGAATTGTTGTTACTTTATATCATGAGATGCTTGAAAAAGACTGCAAATACGGTATTGCTTCCTTATGCGTTGGTGGCGGTATGGGTGTTGCTGTCTTACTAAAAAAGGTGGGAAAATAATGAAATTATTAGAAAATAAAGTCGCTATTGTTACGGGTGGCACAAAAGGTATTGGCCTTGCTATTACCAAATTATTTGTTAAAGAAGGAGCAAAAGTAATTGCTTGTTCTCGTAGGAGAAATGATTTTGATGTTGAAGGAGCGGATTATCATCCTTTAGATCTTCAAAGCAAAGAATCAATTCAAGAACTAGTGGATTATGTCGTTAATAAATATGGCAAAATCGATATCCTTATTAATAACGCTGGCATCATGATGGATCGAACCACATTGAAGATGAGCGAAGAAGAATTTGATAATGTTATCGACACTAATTTAAAAGGGACTTTTAACATTACTAAACTCGTTTCTAAATATATGTTAGATAACAAATATGGCTCCATTGTTAGCTTGTCTAGCTTTGTTGCTAGAGATGGTAATATTGGTCAAGCTAACTATGTTGCTTCTAAAGCAGCGATTGAAGGCATGACTAAATGCTGGGCTAGAGAATTTGCACGTCACGGTGAAAACATTAGAGTGAATGCAGTTGCTCCTGGTATTGTATTAACCGATATATTTGCAAACACTCCTAAAGAAATCGTTGATTCTTTTAGCGCAAAGACTGCTCTAAAAAGATTAGCGGAGCCTATGGAAGTAGCGGAAGCAGTTCTTTTCTTGGCCTCAGATAAAGCTTCATATATCACCGCGACAACATTATATGTTGATGGTGGAATAAGATTATAAAAAATAATGTTTCAAAAAACAGGATTTTATCCTGTTTTTTAATAATTTTCTGCGTTTAGTTCAAAATAACTTTGTGGGTGAGCGCATACTGGACAAATATCTGGTGCTTTTTTGCCAACCACGATATGACCACAGTTACGGCATTCCCAAATTTTAACTTCGCTCTTTTCAAACACTTCTTTATATTTAACGTTTTTCAGGAGCGCTCTATAGCGTTCTTCGTGATGTTTTTCAATTGCGGCTACTCCACGGAATTTCTCTGCCAATTCTTTAAAACCTTCTTCTTCTGCAGTCTTAGCAAAGCCTTCATACATGTCGGTCCATTCATAGTTTTCACCTTCGGCGGCTTCTAAGAGGTTTTCTTTAGTGTTACCGATACCCTTTAATTCTTTAAGCCAAAGCTTTGCGTGTTCTTTTTCATTTTCGGCAGTTTTAAGGAATAGTGCGGAAATTTGCTCATATCCTTCTTTTTTGGCTACCGAAGCAAAATAAGTATATTTATTACGAGCTTGTGATTCTCCAGAGAACGCTGCTAAGAGGTTTTTCTCTGTTTGTGTTCCTTCATATGGGTTTTTCTTTTCTTTCATTTCGACAAATACTCCTTTTTGTTTGCATTTTGGACATTCTTCTAAAGGTTTATCTCCTTCATGGACATATCCACAGATTTTACAAATATATTTCATATCTTTTATCTCCTATCTCTACTAATAATTATATTATTGAGAGTGTTTTTTGTATAATAGTAAGT
>CADBUF010000029.1 GCA_902797795.1 uncultured Erysipelotrichaceae bacterium | reverse complement strand
TATTACCTCGTCCTAAGCACGACGTTAAACTACTGAAAGAGAGGTAATACAAATGAAATACTACACCCTTACAGCGGTTATCCATGGCGAACCCGTCAAACTTAAAAGGGCAATGTTCATCTCAAGAGACGACGCGATTAATTACATGTTCGACTACTTTGAGAAACATTATCTCTTCGGTTTGGAAGTAAGAGACGAACATATTGTTAACGATAACAAACACAGTATTGAATATGTTTGCGATTTCCACAATCGTTTCACTGTAACTCGTAACTAATATTTCGTAAGCATAAAAAAAGAAGCCTGATTTTATCAGGCTTTTAGTTTGCAAATCTCTTTTGTTCTTTTAATAGTAGTTTAGTGGATTCTCTTACATTATGAAGAGTAATGGTTTCATATTTATTAATGATTACTTCTCCTAAAGAACTACCCTTTTTAACATCTTTAACATCGCTTATATATACATCTCCACTTGTAAGATTTGATAATATCAAACAAATCTCGCTAGCGGTTAGAATAACTTCTTCATCTGGATCGGAATTAAAAATAATAACATGGGCTCCATGATACATAGAAGTATGAAGATATATATCGTTTCTATTTGCCTTTTTGAAGGTTAAATAATTGTTTTGTTCTTTGTTTTTTCCAAAGCCGATTTTAACTCCATTAACAGTGATAAAATATGGTAGTCTAGCGTCAACTGGCTTATTCTTTTTGCTAGTAGCTTTTTTAGGAAGATAAATTTTATTCAATTCATCAATCTCTTCGTCTGAATAATAACTAAAGATATTTAAGATGTGATTAATATCTTTGATATTATCTTCTGCAATTTTTATTTCTCTTTCATCATTTTCAATGGTGCGACGTGCTTTCTTATATTTTTCGAAATATTTAATCGCGTTCTCTTTGGCACTCAAATTTTGATCATAAGTATCTATAATCGTAGTGATATAAGACTTTAAATTATCTTTATCATCAAGAAGAGTTAATAATGTATCGCCAATTTCTTTATAGGATAATTTTTGCTCTGCGTCTCTCTTTTCGTTATTCAACACAACAATCTTCTTTTTAAGTGATTTTTCTTTTTGCTTTAAGTGGTTATATAGTGGTAGTGATTTTTCTTTTTGTGTCTTATTATCAATTTCTAATAGATATTCTTTGACAGCTTCTTTATATTCATCCAAATCAAAATCTTTTATTACTAGATTTGGGTTTGCCTCTACTGGTTCATATTTCATTCCTCTAAGCACTGGTCTAGATGCACTTAAATCAACATAGTGTTTAGCAAAAATAATTGTTTCTTTTTCATCTAATAAGATGAGATTATTGATAGTGGGGATTAATTCCAAAATTAAGTAGAATGTTTCCTTCTCGTAAAAATCATTTGTTTTAGTTAATGTGATTTTAATGACACGGTCGTTATTAATTTGGTTAATATCAATGACATAGCTCCCCTTTAAATATTTTCTTAAATTCTCATTTAGACTACCTAAAGTTGTGTGACTATTGTAAGTATCACTAATAAAACCGATAAATGGGCTTGTGTGGTTAAGAGAAATTAATAGTTTTTCTTTTTTATAAAATGAAAAAGAGAGAAGAATATCACTAGAATTCACAATAGATACATTAGTGATGAAGTTATTTAAAACCTTGCATTTAATTTCTTCAATTATTAGCGCAATTCCCTTAAGATTTAATCTCGGTGTCATAATATTATTATTTCACTATTTTGTATTTGCTAAAAGATAAATATATCTTTATAATAACCATAAATATGAAAAAGGGATTGCTTATTATTTTATCTGGTCCTTCCGGAGTAGGAAAGGGTACAATTCGTAGATATATAATGGAGAAATTTAATTTTCCATTATCTTATTCTATTTCAATGACCACTCGTCCTCAAAGAGAGAAGGAAGTTGAAGGAGTTGATTATTACTTTGTAAGTAATGAAGAATTCCAAAGAAATATCGACGCAAATAACTTCTTAGAATGGGAAGAATTTGTTGGTAATAGATATGGCACTCCTAAAGACAAAGTTGAAGAATTACGTAACCAAGGTAAAAATGTTCTTCTTGAAATAGAAGTTAACGGCGCTGGTGAAGTCATGTCTAAAATTGACGATGACCGCGTAATATCTTTCTTCCTCATGCCTCCTTCTATTGACGCTCTTGAATCACGCATTCGAAGAAGAAAAACAGAGAGTGAAGAAATCATTCAACAAAGACTAAACAAAGGCAAAAAAGAAATGACAATGACCGCTCAATATGATTACGTCATCCTTAATGATGATGTTGCAAGAGCATCACAAGAAATTGTCGACCTCATCAAGGCAAAAGCAAGAAAAAAATAGGACGTAAAATGAAAATTATTGAACTCTTAATTGAACATGATAATTATTCGTTGAATCGTCCTTTTTCTTATCTATATTCTGGCTCTAAAACAGTAGATAAAGGTTTTCGTGTACTAGTTAAATTTAATAACCAGAATTTGGTAGGGTATGTTACTAAGGTAACAGAAACTAGTAAGAGTAGGGTAGAACTTGAAGAAGAATATGGCTTCTCTTTAGCGGAAATCATCGACGTTATTGATTCAAGTAGTTTATTAAGTGAGGATCTTATGAAACTTGCTGATAAGGTTAGTTCTTATTATTTAGCGACTAAGATTTCTGTTCTTCAAGCAATGCTTCCTCCTTCTTTAAGCCCAAGACGAAGCTCTTTAAAAGCTCCTAAAATTGCTTATGACCAATATGTGGAAATTTCTAATTACGATGAGACATCTTTAACTTATAAACAAATGGAGCTCCTTCGTCTTATTAAAGATAATGAACCAGTTCTAAAAAAAGAAATTAAGCAAATTTCGATTTTAAATAAACTCATTGAATATGGATTAGTTAGAATAAAAAAAGTTGAAAAAAGACGACTTGAAATACCAGATTACGACGAACAAAAAGAAGTCAAACTTACTACTGATCAACAAAATGTTATAAACGAATTTTTATCTACAGACGACAAGGTTTATTTATTAGAAGGCGTTACGGGAAGCGGGAAAAGCGAAGTTTACCTTAAACTAAGTGAAGAATATCTTTCTAAAGGCAAGTCTGTTCTTGTTCTTGTTCCAGAAATTTCACTTACTCCAATGATGATGAGAAATTATATTTCTCGTTTTCATGATAAAGTCGCTATTTTACATAGCGAACTGACACCAGCAGAGAAATATGACGAATATCGAAAAATTGCTAATGGTGATTGCAAAATTGTGGTCGGAGCGCGAAGTGCAATATTCGCTCCACTTAGTAATATTGGCTTAATCATCTTAGATGAAGAACACGTTGAATCATATAAACAAGATGTGAGTCCATATTATCACGCTCGAGAAGTAGCAATCATGAGAGGAGAAATGCATAACGCTAAAGTGCTATTAGGTAGTGCTACCCCTTCTTTAGAAAGTAGAGCAAGAGCAGGAAAAGGCGTTTATCATCTTCTTAGATTAGATAAAAGAATCAATGATCAACCCCTTCCAAAAACGACAATTATCAATCTCTCTGATTACCATAACATCGATAAAGAGAGTTATATTTTTTCTTTGAAATTACGCGACTCAATTAAAAGAGAATTAAAGAAAAACAACCAAATAATCCTCTTAATTAATAAAAGAGGATTCGCTAGTAGTGTCACTTGTCGAAGCTGTGGTTATATTTTTAAGTGTCCAACTTGTAATATTCCTCTTACCTATCACCGCAGTGACTTAATGCTTAAATGTCATCACTGTAATTATGTGGAACCTTCTACTGATTATTGTTCAATGTGTGGTTCTAAATATTTGATGAGAAGTGGGTTTGGTACTGAAAGAATTGAAGAAGAAGTACATAAATTATTCCCTAGCGCTAGAACCCTTCGTCTTGATAGTGATTCTGCCAAAATTAGAACAAAAGTCCCTTCTATTGTTGAAGCCTTTAGAAGAAAAGAAGCTGATATTTTAATTGGCACACAAATGATTGCTAAGGGACACGATTTCCCTGATGTCACTCTTGTTGGTGTCATTATGGCGGACATTGGTTTATCTTTACCTAGCTATCGAAGTAGTGAAAGAGTGTTCCAATTAATCACTCAAGCTGTTGGACGAAGCGGTAGAAGTGATAAAAGTGGTGAAGCGATTATTCAAACGTATCAACCAAGCCACTACGCAATTACAATTGCAGCAAGACAAGACTATGAACTTTTCTATAGAAAAGAAATGGAAATGAGGAAGGCACAAAACTATCCACCATATACCTTTTTAGCGAGTGTGACTATAAGTGGAAAAGTAGAAGATACAGTGATTGATAACACTTACAAAGTGATTGATAAACTTAACGAAGAATTAAAAGAAGAGGCAACGATTTTAGGTCCAACAACTCCTTTTGTCCCTTATGAAAATAATCAACATATCCGCCTCATCTTAATTAAATATCGTCACATGGATATCGTCAGAAAAGTATTGGAAAAGATGATGGAAGCAAATACAAAGAAGGGATCAATTAATTTATCTATTAATATTGACCCTTACAATTTTTAAAAAATTGTGTATATTAATATCAAAGGGGAAATAAAGTATGGTAGTTATTAATGTTTATGGATTAGATCAATTCGTCGTTGGTGAATTAAGCGCTCGTATTAGCAAAGACATTGCTAAAATTTATGAAATGGATCCAGATGAAATTCATTTTGTTTCATCTAATAATATGGTTTTCCATAATGGAAATGAACAAACTAGTTGGAGAGTTTTTGTGGAAGTTAACGCTCCTAAAAAGGTCGAAGTTCTTCAAGAACAAATGTCTTCAATTTTAAGCCATTACATTTCCGAAGTAGCGATCCACGTTGAAATCCTTTATAAATATTATTCCGTTGACCATTACTATAAACATCTTAATGACGAATATCCTTTGTTCCTTGAAGACAAGAATATTGTTAATTTTGAAGAAACATATTCCGAAGATATGGAAGAAGGAGAAGAGGACGACCAAATCTACACCGGTGATATCTTTGACCAAATCAGAAAATAATTTTTTCTAACGGACCAAAAATATGTATTTGCCTATGCGTATGCTTGTACGTATAATGATGTTATGACAGAATTTGAAATTGCGCGAACCATTCTAAAAAAACTTGTGCTTGAAGATGTTCCTTTTGCACTTGTTTTAAGACAATATTTCAAAAAGAACACTGTTGAACCACAAGTGAAAAGTAATGTCACTGCCTTAGTTGGTTGTGAATTACGTCACCATTACATTTTTGATAATCTCATCTCTCGCTATATTCGTGATGATATTGAATTTGAAAAAACCATTTATCTCCGTTTTTATTTAGCTAATCACCTCTTCTTGAGAAGATTTAAGGACAACGAATTATTAAAATTAACCAAAGAAGAGATGAATGATGAAAAAGGTGTTGATGATTTAATTAAATTTGTTGATTCTACGAATGAGATTATTCCTGAAGAACTAGACAAATCTTCTCCAGAATTTTTATCGCTTCGTTTTAACACTCCAGTGTGGGTAATTAGAATGTGGCAAAAGCAATTTGGCAAGGCCTTAGTGTTCAAAGTTTTGAAAGTCAATTATCGCGCAAGTATTGCTTCTATTAGAATCAACGAGAATCATGTTGATGTTGCTAAATTTTTATCTAATCATCCTGATTTTTCTGAAGCTCCTGTTAAGAATATGGCGATTTATCAAGGTAGAGGAAACGCTAAAGGTCTAGAAGAATTTAAGAAAAACGATGTCTTCTTTATGAAGATGGCGACTAAATACATTTTAGATCGTTTAGAGCTTGACCCTTTTAAGAAAGTCGCGATTTATTCAGAAACACTAAATAATATTTATTTAGATTTAGTGTCGCGCTTCGGAAAAGATTATCCACTTGAATTAATTATTAATCACGCTCCATCTCTATTTGAGACTCGCCGCGTTGCTAAAGAAATGGGGTTAACTCATGCCTTCATTTACGATAGCAACTATTCTAATTTAGTTACTTGTTTATCTAACAAAGTTAACATTTTCTTATGCATGCCTAAAAACACCATGCTCGATCTTCTTAGAAGCACCCCTGATTATTTCTTAAGAGTGAAACAAGAACAACTCGATGGAATTATTCAAGAGGAATTCAAATGTTTAGATGAGTGCTCCAAATTCATCGAAGATGATGGAGAGCTTGTATATATGATTCCGACATTATCAAGAAAAGAATCAAATTCACTAATCGCTGATTTTTTGATTAGTCATCCTGATTTTTCTCTCATTGAAGAACATCAATTTTTCCCATTTGAAAGCTTCGATTCATGTATGTATTACGCTAGGCTAAAAAAAGTGGGAACAAATAATGATTAATCTTTACGGAATGGAGCTCAAAAAGCTCCAAGAACTATTACTTAAATACGATCAAAAACCATATAGGGCGATACAACTATATACCTGGATATATGAAAAAGGAGTCACTTCTTTTGATGAGATGAGTGATGTCTCTTTAAAATTTCGAGAAATCTTAAAACGTGATTTTTGTCTTTCTCTTCCTAAAATTCACACTAAACAAGTTAGTAGTGACGGAACAGTGAAATTGCTATTAGAGCTTGAAGACGGCTATAAAGTTGAAACGGTTTTAATGCGTTATAGTTATGGTAATGCGGTCTGTGTTAGTAGCCAAGTTGGCTGCAATATGGGGTGTTCTTTTTGCTCAAGCGGCATCTTAGGAAAGCAAAGAAATCTCCTTCCTCATGAAATGGTGGGAGAAGTTTTAGTAATCAATAAACTTCTAAAAGAAGAAAATAAAGGAGAACACGTCACTCATATTGTGGTTATGGGGACTGGTGAACCTTTTGATAATTATGATAACGTCATGGATTTTATTAGAATTGTTAATGCTCAAAAAGGTTTGGCAATTGGGGCTAGACATATTACTGTAAGTACTTGTGGTTTGCCTGAGAAAATTAAAGAATACGCTAAAGAAGGTTTACAAACTAATTTAGCCATTTCATTACACGCCCCAAATAATGAACTTAGAGATAAATTAATGAAAATTAATAAAGCTTATCCTCTTGAAGTTCTGTTTCCTGCAATTAAAGAATATGAAAAGATTGCCGGGAGAAGAGTTACATATGAATACCTTCTTTTAGAAGGTATCAATGACACAAAAGAATGTGCTTTAGAACTCATCGATTTAATCAAAGGGACAAATGGCTATGTCAATTTGATCCCATATAATGAAACAAATAAAAATGACTATAAACGTAGTAGTGGTAATCGTGTCCATACTTTTTTAGATATTTTGATGAAACATGGTGTTAAAGCCACAATTAGAAAAGAATTTGGTAGCGATATTGATGCGGCGTGCGGTCAATTAAAAGCTAAAGTAGGTGATTGATATGTCTTATTTAAGTGGTAATTATTGTCACCTTGTTGATAAAGGTTTAGTTAGAACCACTAATGAAGATAGTGCAGTTTCAGTAATTAACGCCTTTGGTAATGTTTTACTAGCCGTTAGTGATGGAATGGGTGGGGCTAATAAAGGCGAATATGCTTCCTCATATTTACTTGAATACTTAAAGAAGGAATTTTTAAATATCGAAAAAGAATTAGATAACCCGAAAGCAATTAGTAAATGGCTCAATTCTAAAATTAGTGATGCTAATAATAAGATTTATCTTAAAGCAGAAAAAAACATAGAATACAAAGGAATGGGAACAACCCTATCTTTATGTTTTATTGTTAAAGATATTTTAGTAACTGCTCAAGTAGGAGACAGTCGTATTTATCTCTTAAGAGATAATAAGTTAGAACAAATCAGTGTTGATCAAACATATGCGACATATTTACTTCAACAAAAAAAGATTAGCGAAGAAGAAGTAAAAGTTCATAAAAATCGTCACATGTTAACTAATGCGATTGGCACTAAAAAAGCGTGTCATATTGATATTAATTGTTTCCCTTATCACAAAGAGAGAATCCTTGTTTGTAGTGATGGGCTTTATAACAATATCAATTCCTCAATTATTGAAAGCATTCTTAAAGGCAATGATTCTTTAGACAAGAAATGTCAACAGCTCATTGCTTTTGGTAATGCGAATGGGGGAAGCGATAATATGGCGGTTGTCATTTGGGAGAGTAAATAATGACCCTTCCTCTTAATCGACCAATCTTATCACGCTATATTTTATATCGTCACCTTGCTAGTGGCGGAATGGCAGATATTTATGAGGCTAATGACTTTGTCGTTAATAAAGATGTCGCCATTAAATTTTTAAAAGAAAAATCGCTTAAAAACGAATATGAATTAGAACTATTTAAAAACGAAGCGAGATACGCTGCAATCTTTAATCACCCTCATATCATGAAGATTTATAACGTTGGTGAATATGAAGGGCAACCTTTTGTGAGTTATGAACTCCTTAAAGGAAAAACATTAAAGGAAGTTTTAGATGAAAGAGGGAAACTCTCTTTTGATGAAGTGATTGATTATATGCTCCAAATCCTTGATGGGGTTGATGCGCTTCATGAAAGAGAAATTATTCATAATGATTTAAAGCCTGATAACTTATTCATCGTTCGTGATGGAACCATCAAAATAGTGGATTTTGGAATCGCCTCTCATATTTATTCTAAAGAGCAGAAAGAGACTTTGGGGTCTGTTAATTATGTCGCTCCTGAAGTTTTGATTAGTAAAAAAAGAAGTTATCAATCCGATATATATTCTTGTGGAATAATTCTTTTTGAATTATTAACTGGTCGAGTCCCTTTTGAAGGTGCTCATAGTGGGGAAGTTATTAATCAACTTTTAAAAAATGATGTCCCTTCAATTAAAAAATATACGAATATCTCTAATATCGAAGACTTTGACTATATTGTTAATAAAGCAACTAATAAAGTGAATTCTAACCGCTATAAAACAGTTAAAGAATTCATCGCTGATTTAAATAGACTTAAAAGACATGAAAGAGTGAAAAAAAGTAACGTCTTTACGAGGTGGTTTAAATAATGGAAGGAATTATCGTTTCTATTAAATATGGAGTTTATGTTGTTAATGTCGACAATGTTTTATATAACTCTTCTCCTCGTGGACTTCTTAAATTTAAAAGCAAGATTTATGTTGGTGACAAAGTTATATTAGATGATGAAAATTATCAAATTATCGATATAATCGATAGAAAATCATTTTTAAAAAGACCAACGATCGCTAACTTAGATCAAATCCTTCTTATTTTCTCTTTAAAAGAACCAGATTTTTCTTATTATTTAGCCTTTAAATATTTGACTTACGCAAACTTTAATAACATTAATGCGTCTTTGGTGTTAACTAAAGCTGATAAGAGTAATGAAAGAGAGATTAAAGAGATTGTTAATATATTTAATCAATTAGGAATAAAAACCTATGTCACAAGTAGTAAAGACAATATAGGTGTTAATGAAATTAAAGAATTATTCACTAACAAAATAACTGTTTTAGTTGGGCAAAGTGGAGTTGGAAAATCATCTTTACTTAACGCGATTGATGAATCTTATTTAAGAGATATCGGCGATTATTCTTTAGCCTTAGGTAGAGGAAAGCATAAAACTAAAGAAGTGATTTTGCTTCCTTATCAAAATGGATTTATTGCCGACACTCCTGGCTTTTCATCATTAGAACTTGAGATGAATAAATTAGAAGTAGCCCAATATTTTCCTGGTTTTAAAGATGACGCATTAGAATGTTTCTATTCTAATTGTCTTCATATTTCTGAAAAGAATTGTAAAATTAAAGAGAAGGTTGATTGTGGTCAAATACCAAAGTTGGCCTATGAAAATTATTTAAAATTATTAGAAGAAGTGGAGAGATATTAATATGAATAAAGTACTAGTTGCCCCTTCAATCTTGAGTGCTGATTTTAATCATTTACTCGACGATATTAAAAAAGTAGAAGAAGCAGGAGCGGAATGGCTTCATTTTGATGTGATGGATGGACATTTTGTTCCTAACATTTCTTTTGGACAACCTGTTTTGAAATGTATCGCTAAAAGTCATAACCTTGTAAACGATGTTCATATCATGATTTCTGACCCATTTAAGTACGCTCCTGAATTTATTAAAGCTGGAGCAAATATTTTAACCTTCCATTACGAAGCTGTTAATAGTGATCAAGAAGTTTTCCAAGTTATTGATTTAATTCATGATTATGGATGTAAAGCCGGTTTATCAATTAAACCAAATACTCCAGTTGAGAAAGTCTTCCCATTCATTCATTCATTGGACCTTGTCCTTATTATGTCTGTCGAACCTGGTTTTGGCGGGCAAAAATTTATTCAGGAATCATTCACTAAAGTCTTTAGATTAAAAGAAAAAATTAAGCAAGAGAACGCTAAATGTTTAATTGAAATCGATGGTGGAATTAATGATGAAACTGCAAAGATTGCTAAGATGGCAGGCGTTGATGTTTTAGTGGCGGGTAGTTATCTATTTGGCCATGATGATATTAAAGAAAGAATTGAAAAATTAAGATGATAACTTATATCCTTATTTCTATTTTTGCTTTAGCAATCATATGTTCTTTTGGATTTGTGATCAGTGTTAATGCCTTATATAAAAGTAAAAATAGAAGAGGCATTAATTTTAAAAATGAATTCCCCTTTGAAACCGTTCCTTCTTTTAAGGGAGAATATGCTTATTTAAATATTTTCTTATTGCTTTCTTTATTAGCTACGGTTAGTGGTTTCATCCTTTATATGGTTAATAACATTAATGTAATTCCTATCGTTTTAGTGATTGTTATTGTAATTTATAGTTTTTGTGTTATCTCAATTCCTTTTATTCCTTTAAATAGATTAAAAGAGCATCTATATCTATCGCTAGGGATTATCATTACTGATTTTATAGTGTCGGCTTTTCTCACTTATCTATCTTACACAGTTGCAAAACGATTTGAATTTTTAAAAGTCGCTCCTATAGTGGCTATAGTTATTAGCGGCCTATTAGTTATTAAATCGTTAATATTTATCTTTAATCCAAAACTCTTCGATCTGAAATATGAAAGAAATGATCAAGGTGAATTAATTAGACCAAAAGTGGTGAAGCTTGCCTTTTATCAGTGGACCGCCATTATTTGTTCTCCCTTATATTTAATAGCAATAATCCTATTAACGATTAATTTATGAAATAAAAAAATGACCTTATGGTCATATTTTTTTCTTTTGTAATCTTTGCGAGATTATTTACCGGCTTTATTGAGGGTTCTATAAGCACGAGTAGACATACGAACGCGTGTTTCTTTTCCATCAACTAAGACTGTACGAGTTTGTAAATTG
>CADBUF010000028.1 GCA_902797795.1 uncultured Erysipelotrichaceae bacterium | reverse complement strand
TAACGGCATATATTGATTATACTTGTTAGATAAAAAGAAAATCTAACCAAGTACATGGCTAGATTACATTATTTGTTAAACAGATAGTTCTTATTATAAAGAATATTATTCAAGTGATGAGACTGTTACGGTCTATCTTTCACTAAATGAAAATATCATCACATTCTATTTCTACATTATGATGGTTTATTAATATTTCATCGATTTGAACACTTCGCCAACTGGTTGATTGATTTCTAATGATCAAAGTGTTGCAGTTTGGGTATCTGTTACTGATTACGACGTAATATTTTATTTCTACGAAAATAACATGAATTAATTAAAGAGTTAGTGATTTCTCTTTTGCTCTAATAATAAGGGAACGATTAACAGTGTCTGTTATTTCTTTCTTTTTACCGTTTTTAATTATTTAAAATGTCCTAGTTTAAAACAAAAACAGGTAATAAAATACCCATTTTAGTAAAAATTACGGACAAAATCACTATTTTAGCAATGAGAACACTTCACCAACTGGTTGATTGATTTCTAATACATTTCCCTCGTCTATATAGAGGTGTTCTTTATTAATAACCACAATATTATTGCCTCGATAATATCTTATAAGACCACTCGCGGGGTACACTCTTAAAGAAGTTCCAGCGACAATTAATAAATCCGCATTATTTAAAGCATTAATTGAAGCTTCTAAGACATCTTGATCTAAAGGCTCTTCATATAAAACAACATCAGGTTTGATTAGTCCACCACAAGTTGGGCAAATAGGAACGTTATCCATTTTTAAAATGTCGTTTAAACTGAATAAACGATGACATCTCATACAGTAGTTACGATGAATTGAACCATGTAATTCTAATACATTTTTTGAACCTGCCTCTTGATGTAGTCCATCAATGTTTTGCGTAATTATAGTGAGTTTCTTTCGCTTTTCAAGTTCTGCTAGATACTTATGAGCAGCGTTTGGTTTGGCCTTTAAATTAATCATGAATTCACGATAAAACTTATAAAAAGTATCTGTGTTTTCCATAAAATATGTATGAGAAAGCATCTCTTCATATGGACGGCCATATTTGCTATGGAGGTTATATAATCCTTCTTTAGAACGGAAATCTTTGATTCCGCTTTCAGTGGACACTCCCGCGCCACCAAAAAAGACTATGTTCTTACTAGATTCGATAAGATGACGTAGTCTTTCTATTTGATTCATTAGCTTAATAAATTTTCGATCCAATCCGCCATTCTTTGTAGGAATTGTGGCCCATTTTGAATGGTGACTTGGAATATACCTTCAATATATATAAAGACAATAAGGACAATTCCCCCTATTGGGACGAATAAATCCACGGTTTTGTTTTTGTGTTCTTTTGTATAAGAGAATAATAAGAATATCGGAACAATAGCAAGTACGAGCACCGTTTTACCAAATCCGAGCGTATTCGCGTCTTCGATCGCATAAGTAATTCCTTCACTACCATATCCTGAATAATTCATCTCATAATATGCTGTTGATACAAGGGTACAGACAATTAAATCTAGGATAGCAAAGATCACAAAAACGACAATCATTGCTATGCTTATTAAGAATGCATGAGCGTTTGTTTTTAAATGTTCTTTATGGAATTCCTCATCATCGAGATGTCTTTTCTTTCTTCTGATATCAGTGTATTTAAGGAAGAACACTATTGCCACAAACGCGAAGAACATCATTGGAGGTTTGCTTGGGAAGAGGAAGAATAGATAAGAAGGTAAATTTATAAAATAATTTTCAATGTTCTGGGTAATAAATATAGATTTATAAGTAATCGCAAAGATTTCCCAGGCGACTGGAATAAGGAAGAACAATCTGAAGATTATAAGCTTATTTCCTTTGAAATATTTCTTTGGATTGTAATTAATGAAGAAATAAATAAGAGAACATAATAACAAATCAATAAAGATGTTAAACACTGAGCCGGCTTGACCAAGTGACATGAATATTGCGCCTACTAAGTTACATACCTGATTTAACGATAACCCCATTTCAAAACTTGAAGTAAAGCCATAGAAATAGTGGATAGTAACAAATGTCGCTGCTAGATAAACGATAGTGCATAGACCTGTATAGAAAATGATTAAATGTTTTAATTTGTTACGATGCTGCAATATGTAGGCAAAGTTCGCGATTAAAAATAGAGGCAATGGGAAATTAGAGAAGACACTAAAAAATTTATACGCTCCTTGAACGTAATCAGTGCTTAAGGAATTGATCTTCATGTTGAATTTAATTACTAAAGCACATTGTGAAAACGCTAAAAGAACCCATGCAATAATACGTAAATAACGATATGACAAAGGTGGACTATATTTAATATCGTTTGCTAATGTACGATCTCTTAATCTGATACGTTCACTCATGAAAAAATGATATAACAATCAAACGCGTATATAAATACTTTTGAACAAAATGATGATTTTTTCTCTTCTTCAATTTAAGATAATTTTAGTATTCGAAAAAGGAAAATATAACGATGAGAATTAGAAAATTATTTTATTTAGCGTTTTTGTTCCCACTTCTAACTGGTTGTGGAAATAGTGAAACCTCCTCAACTCCTACACCAGTCCATTATCATGATATGGAGCATTTCGCTCTTGTCGCTCCTACTTGTGAGAGTAGTGGCAAAAAGGAATATTATCACTGCAAAGGCTGTGAAAAAGATTTCTTGCTTGAAAACGAACAATATGTCGAAGTCAGTGAAGCGGATTTAGTGATACCCGCTACTGGACATGACTTAGAACATTTTACATATGTCGCTCCTACATGTGAACTTTCTGGTAAAGAAGAATATTACCAATGCAAATCATGTGAGAAATTCTTCGTTGGCGAAGAACCAAATTTAAAGGAAGTAAACGAAAGTGAACTTGTTATTTCTCCTTTAGGTCATCAAATTGATGAACATTATGAGTATCTTGCTCCAACTTGTGAAGCAAAAGGATATATCGAACACGATGATTGTTCTAGATGTGGCAAACACTTCATCTTAGAAGAAGGAACATATGTTCAAGTTAGCGATGAAGATATTGAAATTGCTCCAAAAGGACACGATTACCGTTTTGTTGAAGCGAGTGAATCAACATGTTCAAAACACGGAAACAAAGAACACTATCGTTGTAACGATTGCGGAAAATATTTCTTTGAAATAGAAGGTGAAAAAGTTGAAGTTAGCGAAGACGATGTTCTTTTAGATCTTCTTCCACACACATTTGATGAGAATATGCACTGCACTGTCTGTGGTTTTGATGGCAACCCAATGGTGTTCGTTGGCCAAAATAAGACTGAAATCGAACACGAAGACGGTCAAACGATACTTTTCAACTTTGAAATCACTTACAATACAGAAATCAGATATGTCTTAAATTTAGATTTCTATAAAGATGGAGAACTCGTTGGATGGTTGTTCTCTGGAAGCTATAAATGTAGAACCTATTATTCAAAATATGATGAAGCAGCGGGCTCCTATCCAGCGTTCCAAAATAATGTCTATTTCTCAAATAGCTACGCACCAGACTCATATAAATTATTATCCAAAGGCAAATACCTCGCTAAGATTTCTATGGAATCATCATCGGATAAATATGATTTAGTGAAAGCAAATATCACCTGTGAAGAAACGCTTCATAGATATGATGATGACCATAACTGTCTAGTTTGTGGCGATCATCTTGATGACAATGAATTTGTTGATTTAGGAACATTACATTTTAATGACAAAGTAACCGTTAACGTTAATGGTGATAAGCTTGTTGCTAAGTTTGTTATTGAAGATGGTTATAGTAAAGCCTTCAAACCATATTTCTTATTTGATCGCTCACAATTTAGTATCGCTAATTTTATTAACACTGCCACATTAGAAGAGATTTGGGCACTAGATAGTAATAGAACCACCTGGCAACTTGGTATGAACTGTACCGGAAATAATGATAACCTATATTGCCACTATAAAAATGATATACAAATGAATTCCAATTATGTCTACTATCTCCATGTCCGCTTTGCGGGAGATGTTGATGTTGAAACTTTAAAGATGACATTCTCTTCTCACCCTTCTCATACATATGATGAGTATGGTAGATGCACTGGATATCTATGTGAAGAATATAATGGTGACTTCTATCTCTCCGATAGTGGGGTTCTTCAAGAAGGTAAAACCGCTCTTCCATATCAACTTACCAAAGGCAAATCAGTATGTGCTAGAACTGTGAATGATAACACAGACATCACTTCTCTTGGATTCACTATCCGTGCATCCTCAAATCCAAATTTGAGTATCACTGTAGTGCAAGTTAACAAAAATGGTAACTATTCCACAGTTAAATCCGCGTCATCTTCAGATTTATACTACACAACTCATTCTGAAGGAAGCTCTGTAATTTGGGATTCTGTGAGTATCTATTTCAGTGATAAGACATATACAGGTCATTTATATGTGCTCATAACTTGTAATAGTTCTGGCACAGTTAACTTAATTTCGTAACAATTGAAGGGCTAGAGAAATCTAGTCTTTCTTAATTCTTTTACTTTTATAACAATAAATATTACAATTATCACACTTATCTTATGAAAAGAAAGAAACTATTAGCGTTATTTCTTGCTATGACTCTTTCAGTTGCGGGAGTCTCTATTTTCTTATATTCCAGTGACTCTATTCTTTCTTTAAGAGCGAACACTGATAAACCATCTGACATGAGCTGTTCATATTATTTTGATGAGGCCAATAAATACGATTCTCTTTATGAACTTAATCAAAAAAGATTGGACGAAGGAAAAGATTTAACTGAAGTAAAAACATGGGGCACAGTTACCTGTAACTACTACATCGGTTCTACTTATTCTCAATTCATTCAAAGCACTGATAAATATGGTAATGTCGGTTCGACTTGCCTTTATAATATTGGTGTTAATAACCAATACCCAGTTGGAAGTGTTGTCACCGTTACTGGAAAAATGACCTTGTATAACGGAATGAGTGAGATGACTAATTGCACTATCGAATTAGATTATAGTTCTAATCCATCTCCTGTTGTTGCTGAAGAAATGACCTCTTTACCAATTTCAGGTGACTCTGATTTTAGTGAATATCGATATAAAGGAACGATTGAAGTGAGTCTCCATAATTTAGTGGTGGGCGCAACTTCTAAAGGTAGACAAGCCACTGCCACTTTACCAAACAATCAAGAAATACTCCTCTTTTACAATAGTTGTAATAATCAAAGTACAATTAACACTAAACTTAACAATTTAAGTGGTAAAACAATCAATATCAATAAAGGATTTTTGACTTATTACAGTGGGTCTAATTCCTTTCAAGTTCTCCTTAGAGACCCTAATGATATTGAAGAAGTTACCACTAAAGAAGTCAGCTATATTACCGCTACATGTAACAAAAGTATCTATTATTATGGAGAAACCCCATCAATAGATGATTTTGAAGTAAAAGCGTATTATTCTGATTCAACCATAGAAACAATTCACGATGCATATATCAGTAAAAACATTGATACAACTACATTAGGTAGTCAATCTTTCACAATCTCATATTCCCACAGCGGACAACTATATAGTGATACAGCAGAAGTCACTGTTGTTGATCAAATCACCTCCATAAGAGCGGAAAATCCAGTGACTATGTATGCGATTAATGAAAAATTCATCAAACCAAAAGTCTATGGAAAATATGGTTATTACGGTAATGAAGTAGAAATTACTGATAGTGTTACTTTCTCTTCTTTTTCTAATTATGACGAATTATATGAAGAGATGATTATTGACTTTGTCAACGATAGTGGTGTTACCCTATCAACTTATTACCATTACCGTGTCAGCGGTGTTAGTTCCTTAATTTGTGAAAACGTCAAAAATGAATATGGAATCGGTGATAGTTTTGTTAAACCAGATGTCTATGTTTCATATGTCTATGATACTTCTACTTCTTATTCAATTACTGATCGTGCTTCTTTCTCAACTTTTGATAGTAGCACTCCAGGAGAAAAAGAAATCACCGTTTCCTATGCGGGTGTATCCACAACTATCTACGTCACAGTGAACGACGAAGAACCTGATTATTTCACCTATACATTAGATTCTTCGACAAACACTAAGATGGGTACATATGACACTGGTAATTATGGTAGTTTCTCTAACTTTGAATATTATCGTGCAGTCCAATCTAGTGGTAACCTGATGGGATTATTACCTTTAAGTAGTGTCTACACCGCTACATTACCAGGAAGCTTATATAACACTAGTGCGATTAAAGATATTGACTATGTTGATATTACATATTCAACTTCTTCATCTTATGGGTCAGTTAACCCAAGAATCAGTTATGGTGAACATAACGCTACTGAAGGATATATTAATCTTGAATATTCTTATTACTCTACAACTACCCATATTGATTTAAGAAGTGAAGATGTTAACTACATCAGAATTGACTGTGGTGATACAACTATGACCATTTCTGAAGTTGTCATCAGTTATACAAACACAGACACTCCTACTGGTTATGATTATCAGACATCTGACGCTAACTATAACCAAGTTCGTATCTCTCCAACCGTATATACTTCTTCTTTAATTGATGGTTTTAGTACGATTGACGTTCCTACATCAATTAATACTTCTACTGGTGAAGTGTTAGCCACTAAAACATACACATATTACTCTTATCAATATGTCGCTGAACATCCAGAATATGCCTCCTCTGCAGCGTTAACTGATCCAGTTGACATCATTAATTATTTTCAAGCATTTGGATGCGCTCCTGCTAATTTTGGGTGTCAAACCGAAGTAAATCCTCTTAAAGATTTGAAAGATTTACCAAGCAAAGCTGAAGTTATTAGTGTATTTGGTAATAACGCGAGAACAATATCTCAATACTCAAAAACAACTGGATATATGCAATCTATCCCATATTATGGTTCACCTTTATATTACGAACTTGATATCGCTACCACTAATGATTATTCAATTTATAGTAGAGGCGTAGGAAGAGTGATTATTCTTTCTACAGGATTTGATAAATATGATTATGATTATGGTAATCAAATGGTGTCTTTCTATTCAGATGATCACTATTCAACATTCCAAGAATATAACAATTACGGTGGATTCATGCCTCGATTCAGTGTGGAAACAAATATTGCGTCCGCTATTTGGTCAAATCCAATAACGTTATAACCACTATATAAATATAGAAAAATGGGTCATTTAGTAAACACGACTCATTTTTTCTTGTTGCTTATATTTTTATATAAAGGTAAGATAGAAAAGAACAAACCTAATATTCACTTAAGTAAACTAAATGTTAATGCGCAAAATATTTCCTTTGCTTAAAAATCGAATATTTCTATGGTTTGTATCATTTGTTCAAATTAGCTCTTTATCGTAAGAGCGGAAAGGAAAAGAAAAAATGAACAAACTTTTTTCAAAGATTGCC
>CADBUF010000027.1 GCA_902797795.1 uncultured Erysipelotrichaceae bacterium | reverse complement strand
GCTAAAATCTCTAGTTTTTAAAAAAGCAAAGCTTTTGCTTCTTTTTGTCGTATCTTTTTATAAAAATTTATAAGATAATAGTTGTATAAAAGAATAACTGCTTATTAAAATAAGTGGCAACAAAATGCTAAATTTTATTAAGCGTTTTAATTTTTTCTTCTATTTTATCTTTGAAAACATTTATGTCACAGACCGAAGATATATGTTCATAACCATTTTCAGCAACTTTTTTTGCCGAATCATACTCTTTAAGTTTGTTAACAACAATACTAGAAAAATCAAAAGGATCTCTTGAATAACAAATATATCCTGTTTCATTGTCAATCAGCAATTCTTTGCATCCGGTTTTAAATATCGTTGAGAAGCAAATCAATCCATTTGCCATAGCTTCTGCTAAAACGTTTGGAAATCCTTCTCTTCTAGTGGTAAACAAAAACACATCATGTGATTGATATTCTTTCGCTATATCCTTTGTATATTCATGAATAGTGACTTTAGACTCTAGTTTTAGATTACTAATCAAAGATAATAATTTATCCTTTTGTGACCCATTTCCAAATATGTCTAAAGAAGCCTCTGAAATTTCTTTTGTTATGTGATAAAAGGATTTAATTAATAATTCAAAATCTTTTTGAGGCTCAAGTCTACCCACAGATATAAATTTATATTTGCAATTCTTCTTTTCTAATTTCGGGATTTTTATCGGATTGCTTAAAACAAAATTAAAATGTTTGGTATCAAAATACTCTTTTTGCTCAACGCTCTGATAATAAACCGCATCAGCTTTTTTAATTGAATATTTTAGAAATACACTATTTTTGAAATCAAAATAGTAATGTGCCATGGCAACAACATGCTTGATTTTTTTATATTTTTTTGGTCTCAAAGCAAAAGTTGTAATCAAATTAATATGTGGCATAAAAGAAATAACAGTATCCGGATTATAGGTATCAATGTATTTTCTCAAAGATCTAATTCTTTTTTTTACGCTTGTTTTTTTATAATCTCTGTACGATTTTTTAAAAACAAAATCTATGTTTGAACTTTTTTCGCCGTGAAGCGCAAAAACATTTGTATCAAACCTATCTTTTAATATAGTGGCAGTTAGAATCGCCCTTTTTTCAGCGCCACCACTGCTTGTTGCTCCTATTACAAATAATATTTTGTTCATGTGATTTACCTTCATACCCTTTGATATTGGAATCAATTAATAAGTTTATTTATTCAGATGTGAGCAACTAACGATCATAAAATTCAATTAATTGATTAACAATATAGTCGCAACCGTATTCGTTAATGTTTTCAGGCGGAATGCGCTTATTCGGCTTATTGATATAGTTAGACAATATAAAATTAGCCCAATTCTTTGGACCAGATTTCAAATCTAGCATATTACTATTTTCTTTCAATAATGCTTCTTCTGTAATTGTGTTTGACATCAAGCATGGAAGACCATTGGCTTGCGCTTCTATTGATACGATTGGATATCCTTCATACAAACTAGTTAAAACAAACAAATCAAATGAATTAATAACGGTTTCAACATCTTTTCTAAATCCAAAGAAAACTACATTTTCCATAATATGTAATTCTTCAGTGTGTTTTTTAAGCTCTTGCTCTAATTCGCCACAGCCAACAAAGGCCAATTTAACGTTAGGGTATATTTTTGATAGCTCAGAAACAACTTCAACTAAAAATGATTGGTTTTTTTGCCTGCTAAATCTTCCAATGTTGCCTATAACGAAGTCGTTGCCCAAACCAAATTCATTTCTTACCACATTTCTTTTATTTTGATTGAAAGCAAAATCGTCTACGGAAATAGGGTTGTGAATAATCTCGAAATTGCTCGATCTTAAAGTCTTCTTAAAAAACAACCACTCTGCAGCCTTATATGAGCACGCAAGATAATGAGTGCAATATTTCTTAACTTTAAATTTAAGATAATTGCCATATAACTTCTTTAAAAGGTTCTTTGTTTGATAGTTCGTATTATGGGAATGATAGATAATCTTCTTAACATTATGTTTTTTTGCGTATCTTGCAACCACACAATTTTTAGGCCCCGAATTAATGTGTACTATGTCAAATTGATTCAAAGAAAAGAAGTTATCCAATTTATTTTTGTATTCTTTGTAGTCAGAAAAATGAGTTAACCAGATTCCATCAAGTTTATATAATTTAACACCTACATCAATAAATTCCTTTTCAAGCTCAGAATAATCTTTTCCGTCGTCAAGGACTAAAATGCTAATATCAAATTTATCTTTTGGAAGATTAGAACAAACAACTTTTAAAAATGATTGAATACCACCTCTAAGTAATCTATCAACAAAAAACAAAATACGTCTCATAATATTATTTACCTATTATACGCTTGGCAAAACGTTTTACCGGTCTATAAATGCCAAGCTTTTCAAGACTTACACGTATAAATTTCATTGTTCTAACTTTAACATTTATTGGAAACCACTTTTTAAATAACTGATTACTTTCCATTCCATTAACATCTTTAAAGAATTGTTCACGATTTATATTCCAATTGGCACTTCTAACCAATTCCTTTGCGTCACAAACAGCCTTGTCAGGTTCAATTTCTTTAATCAGACAATTATCTTTAATTTTGTCAATCAACAACAGTCCTTTTTGTGAATGTGTCAAACATCTAGTCACGCCTTTATTATCATCTAACGATTTATCAAACTTATGAATAGTAAAGCAGTCCCATAATGTAAGGTCTGACTCACGATATCTCTTTTTAAATTTGCAAGCAACACAAGCTGGTCTAATACTTAAGTCACTAAGAAATGCTCTAAAGTATGGATCTGATTCAACACCAACGTATAACTTCTTGTCGCCTTTCTGCAAGCACATTTGCGAATATTCGTACCCATATTTTTCTTTGTTTCTAAACGAATGAGGCATACAACCATCCTGTCCCTTAATTTCCTTGTACTTTTCCCAAACAAGCGGAGATGGAACACTATGACAAACTAAATCAACGAGATAAAGATTGTCTATATTAACACGAGAATGTAATAAATATGCTTTTAATCCCTCTATTTGACATGGAGTTCCAGAATAAAGAACAATTCTTTTATCAATCAAATATTTTTTAACTTCAATAAAAGTATCTTTTAAATCGCTTTGAACATATTTGCTGTTTCTAAACTGCTTTAACTCATCGATATTTTCAATATACTTATGTCTTACTTTGTAATTCTCATCAAAAGAGGCACCAAAAACAACACCATTTTGTTTTAACACACATTCTGCTAAAGCAGAAAAACATCCACCAGAAGTGCTCTCAAGAAGCACGTTCTCATCAAGATTTCTAATCAAAAAGGCCTTTTGTTCTTTTTTGCTTTCCTTTTTTAAATTCAGGATAGGGCAGGTATTAATACATAGACGACAATCAATGCATTTATTTTGATTAACACGCGGGTATAAAAAACCTTCCTCATCAGCAACCATCTCAATCGCATCCTTTGGACAAATTGATTTGCACGCGCTACAGCCAGAACACATTTGTTTTGAATAAATAGATATCCCTTTTTGTTTAACAAAAGAATCTTTTGTCAATGCATCAAGGAAAAATTGTTTAGACGAAGTAACATAAGAATTAATTTTTAAGTCAACTTCTCCATAATCTATAATGTTGGCAATCAACGAACTTATCTCATCAATAGATTCATTACCCAAAAATATTCTATTCTGCAATCCAACAACGCCGAGCAATGTATCTAATCTAGAATTAGTAGAGAACGATGTTTTTTTTGCAAACCTTCTAAAAGAGAAAAATTGTTTATTAAACAATAGAGAAAAGACAGTGCCATGGAATGAATCAGTGCAAACAAATTCGGCATTTTTAATAAGGTTTAGCCATTCGCTTGGACCAACATTATATGGCGCAAAGTCAGAATATTTATCATCATATTTGACAAACTCATCACAATGATTGATTGATACAATTTTATATCCAGTAAGTTTTCTAATATTTTCGGCAAATTGTCTGTGTTCTTTGGTTTTTCCTAGAAAATAACAAAAGATATATTTTTCTTCAACAAATCTACCATCATCAATTATTTTGTCCCAATCTTGTTTTGTTAAAAGAAAGGTTGGATCACAAACCACCTTGCATTCCTTATTAGTCAAGCTCTCAACTATCTTTTTTCCAGATAATTCTCTAACAGACAATTTGTTAAAGCGGTTCAAAAAATTGGTGTATCTACTTTCATATTTTTTTGGCAAGCTACTAATTCCCAGGCTTGTGGCATAAGAAACTTTATTGATATTGTTTGGAACAAAATTTAATGTGTAATAATCCGCAACAACATTAACAGGAAGCCACAACTGATCACTACCCACAACAACGTTGCACGCTTCTTCTTCACAAAGTTTTGATAATTCACTATATTTTTTTAAAGGCTTGGTAAGTCTAAAATAGCGATTCTGAAACTTTAAGAATTCTTTATTACGAAGCCTAAATCCTGACTTAAGTTTTTTATTAATTCTCTTTTTAAAAAGTAATCTAATCATTCCAAATTTTGCTTTATAAAAACTAAAATTAAAAATTTGTGAACGATAATACTTTTTCTTTCCTTTGGAAAAATCTTTTAGACATGATACATTAATGGTTTCATTATCAATTCCGTTTTCGTCTAAAAAATATTGAGTCGCATAAGCCTGTAATGCTGATCCAAAATTCTTTTTAAAATAGCAAGAAACTATAAATGTTTTTTTCATACAATTCTTAAAAAATAACAATCAAAATATATTATGATATTTAATATCATTTGTGACAACATCTAAAACGTTTAAACAGCAGACAAACTTTATTCATACGCAATTTCTTTGATTATATTAATTATTGAGTAAGGGGTTGTCTTATTTGAATATCCAGCATCAATAATTGCTTGGTACGCCTTAGACCTCTCTTTAAACGATACAGGTTTCGACTCTAAGAAGTATTTGCACCAAGAATCAACATTTAGTGGCAAGAAAACAACAATATTGCTCATTTTCAATTCATCCGAAAGTTCGCTACTCAAAATATTCATCGCGCCACAACATTGTGCTTCAACACACACAAATGGTAATCCCTCTTTAATAGATGGGAGGGCAAAATAATCAAACGCATTATAATATTTGTAAATCTCATCAGTGCTATCGATCATAGTTATTCTTTTTTGTAATTTCAAATCAACTATCTGCCTTTCGATATCAGGTTTTAAATCTCCACCACCACCAATTAAAACTAATTTAAATCTAGGTGGCAATTTGCTAATAACATCGACAATGAATTTTTGGTTCTTTTGTGGATCAAAACGCCCAACGTTTCCGATAACAATATCGTCCTTTTTGAAATTAAGTTTTGTTCTAATTTCATCTCTATATTTTTCATTAAAAGTGAATTTATCGGTGTTAATGAAGTTTGTTATAACAGCATCATGATTGTTTTTGTTTTCCAAAAATGATTTTCCAAAGAAACTCTTTCCGGATTCCTTAGAACACGCAAAACAGGCTATTTTTTCAAATGTAATAAACCATCTGGCAACTTTTTCCGCAAAAGATAATTCTGAATTAATATGGCAGTGAACAATAATTTTCGCACCCTTATATTTAATTGCTGCAAAAATAAGAACCAACGCCCTAACAAAGGAAGAGGTATTAACATAAACGACATCTGGTCTAATGGCATAAAAACTATCAAGATAATAATCGTATTTATCAATTAGCCTTTTTATCTTTAATTTGTGTGAAGACTTTGCATATGTTATCTTTTTGATACCTTTTCTACTAAAGGCTTTTATATCGCTTTCTGGTGAATTTGGATTAAGAACAATAGTTGCATCAACCTTACATTTTTTGAAGAACGGATATACATTAGAAATATAAGAGCCTATACCACCACCAAACGATGTTGAGCACATAGCGAGTCGAAGAGTATCATTTTCAGAAACTTTAGAAGGTAAGGCAGGGTAATACTCTATCTTCTTTCCATTGTCAATTTCTTTGTTTAAGAAAGACAAAGCGCCAACGCCAGGAATAAAAGATAACAAAACAATAGATGGCAAGAACAATTGAAGTGTTAAAGTAAATCCTACCGTGAACAAGACAGGCAATAATAAATAAAGCTGCCCAGATCTTATTTTAATTCTTTTTGTCTTTATAAACGAAAATACTAGGAATGTTATAAAGAAAATAAATGTTAATAGACCATATGATCCAATAAATTGAACAAAATTAGTATGTGGTACAACTTCTATACCTGATAAAGGCCTGAGTGATGAACAACCGACACCAAACAAAGCATATCTCCAGTCAGAGAAGATAAATCTAAAATAATCGCCAATAAGTTCAAATCGGCCCCCACCTGTTGCAGTACTTTTTTCACTAAATCTATTAATAATATTTTTTATAAATGCGGGAGAAGAAAAAAGCACAATCGAAGCAACAGTTATTGCAAAAGATAAATATAAAAGGGTAACTAATAAACTCTTTCTTTTTGCGATGAATGGAGCAAAAATCATAATCAAGACAAAAGCAAGAAGTATGATAATAAATGTTCTTGACTGCGACCATATGCCAAAAGCAACCAATAATGACATCATTAGTAAAATGGAAATTTTACCTTTTCTTCTGTATGTGCCGTAAATTGAGAATAAGGTTGCAATAGAAACAATAGACAAAAGACCAATATTGTTTGGATTTTCTGTTGTTCTAACGCCATCCACATAAGGATTTTGTATATGTGCATTAGTTAAAATCCACGATCCTGTTGAAAACCCAAATCTACATTCTTTAAATAATAAAGATAATGTCAGCCACTCCGTTTTCCCTCTATGTTTCACGCCATAAATAGCAGGAACAATCCAATTTATAGAAAGAACAGCAAGCAAGAAAAGAACGCCAACCACAAAGGACATCAAGTGAAATTTGGTAAAAATCTTTCTATCATAAAAAACAATGGCAAGAATACTAAGCAGGACAAAAATTCTAAAGGCCAAATTAAATTGGGCATAGCCATACACAAAAGATAACACCAGTTCTAGCACAAAAATTAATAATGGTATTGCAAAAATAATTGCCCAGTTTTTAATCTTGTGACATTTAGCAGAAGCAAAAATCAAATAAGCCAGTGACAGGATTAAAATATATAGTTCGGCAAGAGATGGCGATATCGGAAGCGTAAACATTATCACCGCAATAGCGTTTTTCTTATTTAAAACGAGTAGAGCGGCAATAATCAAAAATAAGAAGATAAACTTATTAATATTTACTCCAAAAATATCTCTAGCCAATACTAAAGCAGCTAAAATTACAACGTAACCAATTAAGACAGAAATCTGAACTTTCTTTGATTTATAGATGAACGATATTTTGTTATAAAAGGACAAAACAATTCTTTTAACTCTTCTAAAAACAAATTTAAACCCATCTAGAGGGTATAGTGCAAGCAAAGCCAGTGACGATACCAAAAGTGATACACCAGCGGTGATAATTAATCTTACAACTCCACCTGAACCATATATAAATTCTGATAGATAATACATTCCTACAGATAAACCGCATGTCAATAAGATTACATAGAAAAACATGCCAAAAGCTTTTAATGATTTTTCTTTGAAATACCATTTAAAAAGGGCAAACAATTCAAACCAGAAGTTTGTAATAAAATAAGCGATAACATTACCGAGTAAAATTCCTTCTAGACCCATGTAGTATCCAAATAATAAAGATAGACCCACGTGGATAGCGGTATAGAATAACGAGATATATTTTGTTTTCTTATATATTCTTGTTGTTTCTCTAAAGATAATAAATAATTCACCAATGCATCTTGTTATTAAGGTTGCGCCAAGAAGGAAAACAACCCAAATGGATAATGCGCTTTCTGGCTTAAATACCAAAGAAATAAATGGTGAAACAAGAGAAACAAAGTTAATTGTACAAAAGATGATGATAGCAAAGTACACTACTTGCATCTCAAAATATAACTTCTTTTGTTCTTGCAAAGGTCGTTCAACAACAAAGTTTCCAACACTGGAAATAACGTTTCTCGATATTAAACAAATAAACTCCAAAAGAGTAGTTAAAATAAGAAGATAATTGCTGTAAACACCAAGAATCAGTGTCCCAACAAAAAGAGAAATAATAATACTATCAATTGGTGAGGAGAATGCCGAGCACAATCGATATATGAATAAATCTTTTGTGGTAGAAATAATATCTTTTTTCTTCTCTTCACTAACAGTGACCTTATTTCTAAAAGCGTATGCATATTTCTTTTTGGCATAGACAGAAGTTATAAAGCCAATCGCATAAGTTGATAGAACCATAACACCAAGATATATGAAATATGTTGCGGTTAATCCCCATAGTTTTGGAATAAGCACCAAAACAAGCACTTCAAGAATAGCTTTTGCAACTTTCACAATTGTGGTTACGTTATTAACAACACTATTTTTCTGATCGGCTCTAATTAATATGGCACGATAGCTAATAAAGTACGATGAGACAGTGTTCAATAAGAACAAAAGAAAATATAAAGATAGATGTGGGATATCTTGATTAGTATTAACCAAATATTTCACAAACGGGGTTGTTATTAAACCAGCAGCAGTAACAACAAGACCTATGATCAAATAAACTTTTTTGAAGAAGTTCATCAATCCTGCAATCTCTTCTTCGTTCTTCCTACTAAGAGAAGAATACAAAACGATTCCAAGCGCAGATCCAAAACCTAAATCAGCAACAGACAAAACTGTTAAGATACTGGTGAATAATGAATTTATACCAAGATATTCATATCCAATATTTTGAATAAAGACATATCTAACAGCAAAATTTAAAACCAATATCACTAGCTGTGATAAAACACCAGTCAATAAATTAACTGTTGATTTTCCTGTTCTTGAGTTGTTTTTAACGATTGAAGGCATACGTGTATTCTAAACGAAGGTATATATTTTTCAAGAAAAATAATTATTTTTTCTCTTCTTGGATAAGATGCTCTATTCTTTTGTTTTTCATAATATTGTGAATAACAATTATAACAATAACTATAAGTGCACCAATAGCAACACCCGAAAAATCTATGAGGATATCAATTAAATTTCCTTGTCTAGAAGGAACAAAATGTTGTATTAGTTCTGAAATTGAAGACATAACAAATCCAAAAAATAGAGAAAATGATGCACAGACCCATAAACTCTTTTTCTTCAAAAACATAATGATTGTGATTAGTGTAAAAGCTTGTGCTATAGCGAACATCATTGCATGACCGGCTGTTTTTCTAATATTCTTACCAACGTTTTTGATTTCATCAGAAGAAATGGCGCCAGCTTGGATTAACTCAAAATTTATTGTGCCTTTGAGTTCACCATTAATAACAGAAGAAAAATTGATAGTAACATTACCTACACTATTAACGTAGATAATAATTTTGTCACCTTGATTTGTGACTGTTATCACATTCTCATCACTAGATGTAACATTCATTTGTTTGTTAGACACGCTCACATCATAGCCAATGGATACAGTTATTGTGTCACCAACACAAGCAACAAAATCAGTTGGATTCCAAGATGTATTCTCTCCGACATTAACAGAATAATACATTGAGCTAGGAAGTTGCTCTTTAACGGAAATATCAAACGTTGCACAATCACCAGTGATTTTAGATGTTGCAGTAATTGTGGCCCATTCGTCTTCTTTGGTGCTTTTTCTAAATCCACGAACAACCCCATGCCTATCAACTCTTACTAAAAGATCATTGGAACTTTCCCAAATGAAATCCTCAGGATTAAGTTCCTCGCCTTCATCGGAAATGGTTAGCTGGTAATGATGCTTATTATCATTTTGATCTTTAATCATATCGTTTTCATAACAAACATCTGATCCACTAATAGCCAAAGATGTGTAAACCGGTTTTACACCACCAGGAATAATATTAATTTCTTTGGCTCTTACACATCCTGCTTTATTTTTCACAGTAACCTCAGCAGTACCAGTAGAAATTGGATGTATAACACCATAATTATCTATTGTGAAAATTTCTTCATCAGAAGATATGTATTCGAGTTCCCTGTTATCATAATACCTACTATTAACAAGTTCTCCATGGCCTAATACTCCGCCATCAACATCAATAAGGATAGTTCCTTGCTCATTAATGCAAATATCATTTGAGGCAATTGATGTGTCAAAAGAGAATGGCTCCACCACTTTCGTAACAACAACCTCACAGGATGAAACAAGGTGTGAGGATTTGTTTTCAGCATAAACAGTAGCCTTACCAACACCCATACCAACAACAGAAACGGTATTTCCGGATTGGCTTAAAGTTATTTTGTCAGCATCTTCAGTATAAAATCTTACAGAACTATCAGTGGTGTCTTCCGGAGCAAAAGAATACTCAATCTGCTTAGCACTTCCTAATGGAATTTCATTATTTTTATATCCAAGTATATCGTTATACACATAATTTTCCTTCGGCGAAAGAAAAACATTCAACTTTTCCATTGGGATAACAGTAACTTCTTTCTTCGTAGCATTGTTGACGATGCGCGTGAAAAAGTTAGCAATACTTGATGTCCATGAGTTTGTTAAATCAGCGGGCAAAGCAGAATAAGCAATTGTAATTCCGTTTGTTAAAACTGCCAAACCAAGCATAATCCATTTAATAAATGATTTTTTGTTAGCCATATTTTAATTATTTTACTACAAAAACATCTATTAGAAAACTTTCTAATACAATATAAATTATTAACTTTTAAAAATGGTCTTATTAGATTTCAATAAGCACTTACCAATATCAAAATAACTACCAATAATTTTATTATATTCGAGTGGGTAAAAAATGTTCATGCCACCACAATCATAAAAAGTGAATTCACAAAATCTAAATGTTTTGCCATCTGTCATCAAATCAACCCTTATCAGAGGTCTATCAGCAACTGTATTTTTGCAAAATGAAACCATATCATCAAAGCAAGGTGGTCTTTTGATTTCGCTTTGTTTAATAATCTCGTTGCCTTGATTGACAGGCAAAACTTTCAAATCAGGTGTAGTAAATGCTTCTTTAATTTTTCCCTTATTTTGTCTTCCGTAAACAACGTTCAAAAGTTTGATATCGCCATTATTTACAAAAAATTTATATTCATCCAACCCAAGATTATTCATAGATGGGATGTACTCTTCTATAAATATTTTTGGTTTGATATTCAAATATACCTTTTCAAGGGCTAAATGATAATAATTAAAGTTGAGCATATATTTTAAGCAGGCAAATACATATCTTTTGCTAGTTTTATGCCCCTTTTTGTCTCTCCACTTTCCATTCTCATAGAAAAATACATCACCGCTAGTATGGTTCGTTTTAACCACAAAGCATCGGAATTTATTTCCAATGTTTTTGATGGACAATCGAAAGTCATTAGCAGAATCAAAAGAAGCAATCAGTTTAGAAACGTAGCAATCATATCCTTTAGCTTTTAGATACTCTTTGACAAGCACCTTATCTACGAGTATTTCAGGATTTGGTTCATCATAAAACAATTTTAAATAATTAATTTTTTCATAGAAAGTTTCTGGATTATCAAGATTTAGTTCATATCCAAAACTGCTTAAATACTTTTTCTTAACAAATTCTTCTTTGTTTTCAACACTAGAAAAATCCTTTTCGAACTTTCCTAAATGGATTTTGAAATATAAAGATGGGCATATAATCTTAATAATTTTAGATAAATACATATTAGTATTATTGCCTTTATTACATTTTAACCCTTTTTGGAATTAATTAGTCTAAAAAGATTGGTTCTCTCAAAACATTTTCCAAATTTAAAATCGTATTGTTTTTTGGTAAAGCGACCAAAACCAGCCATCGAGAAAAAAGTTAACTCACCAATTTTCGGACCATGAATAGTGTCATAAAAATCAACACGAACGAAATCTAATATCTTGCTTATTTCTTCTGCTACATTAATCATTTCATCATAACAATCTGGTTTAGGGGGTAGATCTTTCTTTCTTGGTCTTAAAAATATATAATCAACATTCTGGAACTCGAAGTTTTTTTCAAACAAAGAGGATCTGGAGTCAACTTGCCTATTTTGAACTGTATAACCCCATTCAAATTTTCCGTTAAAGCAAAACAATTTATAATCGATAATATCATTTTTGGTTTCTAAAAATTCTTCTGCAAAAATTAGCGGGACTATATCTTCATATACCCATTCACCTAATCTTGAGCTATATTTTGTTTTTATAGATTCATCTAATTTAGAAAAAACTTCATTAAAATTTGTTTTGCCCTTCTCACAAACAAAAACCGTTCCACTATCGTGGTTTGTTTTTAAAACAAACTTGTTTGGAAGCTCGTCAAGATCAATATCTTTCGAAGAATGATAAATCTTGTAGGTTTTAACAACATACTTTCCAAAACCGTTTTCTAGCAAAAAGTCTTTGGATCCTAGCTTGTCAGCACATTTTTTCCAAAGATTGTTTTTATAATTAAACTTCAGCCAACAAATTATTTCATTAAAAGTAATTGGCCTGGTACAGTCAAATTTATAATTAAAATGATACTTTCCTCTAAGGTTTGTTCCATTTATCGTGTTGCAATCAATGTTTTTTATCTTAGATGAATGAACAAGTGTTTTTAAAAGGGTTTTATTTCTTATTAGAAATCTTAATTTGCTTAGTTTTTTTACCATTTCATTACATTATAGTCATAGTTTTAAAAAAAGCAATTTTAATATTTAAATACTAGACATGAAGTTTTGAAGAAAGGTATTATAATACGCAGGTCTTAAGCTATAAAATCAATTATTTCGCTTGTTAATTGAGCGAAAGAAATGCTCAATCCTATCTGTTAGAACAATAATATTTCTTTTTGTTTTGTATGCATTTTTTATGTCATTAACAATTCTTTCGTTTCTTTTTTCATAAGACAACTACTTCAATTGTATGCTGTAATCTTGTGTGATAATGGTCGTCAGCTTCACCATTAAACAATTGTGTCTTATGACGCATTCTACAAAATACCTTGCTAAAATAAATTTCTAGTTTTGTATTCATTAATGAATGATATCACAAAGAAGATATACGTTAAACGAAATTCTGCATGTTATTAATGACCAATGTACATTTAAAACATCTACCCAGAATCATTAAAACACCGCAATCGTCTAGACCACTATTTCTTTTTAAATGTTGATAATTTTAAAGTGCAATCACCATATTATTATATGCTTTAAAAAAACATAAAAAATAGTGACTAATAATGGACAACGCGATACAAATGCATTTATTCGATTTAAAAAATAGTAGGATGTTATAGGCTTGTTAAAGAGAAATAGTGCTTAAATAATATGAGGATTCAAACCTCCGTTATAAGATACACAAGTACCATTATTATCTTCGTTGCAATCAGTAGTGACTATAACGTTAAAATCCTTGTTTTCATTTGTAAATAAAGTAATTAAATCATATATAATCAGTTTATTTACGCTTTCAAGCGGCTTTGAGACATTATCTAAAAATAGAGTACAAATAATAGGGAATTTAAATTCCTTTTTTAGCAAACTATTAAAAGCAAAATATGTGCATAGTTGAATGACCGTTTGTCGAGACATGCTTTCAATCATTGTAACAACATCATATGATTCGCCATTTTCTACTTTGACGGTTGTGTATCCATACACAGTCATTTTTTTGTAATCAAAGTGAAGCCTAAAGTTTTCTTTTTCGAAATCTTTTTCAACAAATTCATATCCTTTATTCTTTAAATTTGAATAATAAAAATTGATTAAGTTGGATACTTTTTTTTCAATATCTATATCATAGCTATCTCGCAAGACTCTTATTTCTTTGTTTTTTTGTCTAATTAATTCTTCGTAATTAACATAGCTTTTATCAATGAATGAATTAATATCTTCTAGTAATACTCTTGCTTCTGCAACACGGGATCTTTTTGCATTAATATCGATATCACTATTAGCTGCTTTGATTTTATATAATTCACTTTGGATTTCTTTTCTTCTTTTTTCGAGCTCTCTTACTGTCTCATCAAAATCTGAACCACTTGTGGCAGAAGTTATTATTTCACATTTATTTACCAATTCGATAATCGGTTCGATAATATCGTTGTTTTCACCATCAAACAATTCTTTTAAAGATTCTAACATCATGATTCTTTTATCGTTAAAATCACTTTGGCTTTTAAAGGATTTTTTTTGTTCTTTAATTTTTCTAAGAGTATTAGTGATGTTGTTCAATACATCCCATAAATAATAGTAATTGTTCGATTCTTTTATCGTTGAATTAGATATCATTAATCTATTTTCATATGCATCTAATTCCTCAATATTTCTTTTGTTGCTTGAGGCATAATAGTTAATTCCCAATTCAGCAAAAATAAATTGCAATCTATCAGACTTGTTTTTTCGACTTTCACGATTAGAATCAACTTTAGCTTTCTTCTGGCGTAACTCGTCAATATCGCTCTTTAATTTGTTTATTTTATTTATATTATTTTTATTAAAAATATAATCAAAAATATATTTACCGCGGTAATATTCGAATAATGATTGTTTTGAAAAGATATTCTTTTCAATTTGTCCAAGATAATGTTCGTCTAAAAAATTAAACAATGTATATGTTCTATAAGTGATGTTTTCATCAGCAAGGAGTCGAACAGAATCTCTTTCAGAGTAGTCGCCGTCTAGACACGAATTTTCAATTAAAGTCTTATAATAATCTTCACTAACTACTTGCATCCCATCGTTTGATCTTAATTTAAAACCAAAGTAATTTTTATCAAAAATCTTTCTGACAAATATTCCATGATTTGTATGTAATTCGGCATAATCTATTTTGTAAAATGTCTTAGAAGATAGAAATATGCTCGAGGAGCCAAGCAAATAATCAATCAATAAAAATAAAGATGTTTTGCCTTTTGAGTTACCCATTTTTATAAAACAAATATCTTTTGAAAAATCAAATGCTTGTATCTCCTTGTCATCAGAAAATAACGATAATTTAATAATCTTTAGCATACTTTATTATTTCCTCCAAAAATGATTCATTTGTCATTTCAATAAATGGCTCTAATTTCTTAGCTAAAGTGTCTGATAAAACATTAAGTTCAACCACTTTATTAAAGCTAGAGAGTAATTCGATATCCATTCCATTTATTGCAATAAAATGTTTTTTTCTAAGCATTGCTAAAATATCGATTACATCTTTTTTTGATCTTTGGTTTTGTATTGTAAAATTAGATGTTTTTAACAATTCCGAACAAAAGTCATACATTTTTTTTGCATTAGCTAATTTATCAATGCTTCCTTTAGCTCCGAAAATTATTTCAGTCAAAAATATTAATTTTAAAATGCTTTTAACACCAACAACTTGCATCAAAAAATAGAGGATTTGGAGTCTTTCGGACATGGGAATCACTTTTCTATTATTCATTTTTATTATCCCATTTTATCACATTAGAAGGAGATGCTTTTGAACTTGTGAGATAATTACAACATCCAGTCTTTGCTCTATAATCCATTTCCAACACATCAGAATAAAACGTACTGCCTATTAATTGCTCATAAAAATCCCAGTTGCTTTTTATATTTGGGTTTCCAAGAAGAATCATATATCTGGAGTGAACACAACTTTCTAATGATTCAATTTTATCAATGGAATCATTATCATCATACGAAGATTTAAATATTTCATACTCAATCTCGTCTATTATGTTTTGAATCAAGAAGCTTTCTTGCTCAGAGACGCTCTTAATTTCATTTAAAAAGCGATTATCAGCAATGGAAAATAGCTGAGAATAATCAACTCCAGGGACATCTTTCATTTTAAAAACATATTTTTTATTTTGAACAGATAAAAGTGTTGAATTGTATAAATCGTAATATTTCTTTTTTGTTAGTTTGAACTTGGATGATTCAAGAATGCTTTTCTCAACATCGCGGTGTAGAGAGTCTATGAAATGAAACACAAATGCTTTTGCCATCATTTCATTTTTAATAGATTTAGCATCAGCTTCGTCTAGTAAAAGGGAATAAATCTCATTAGCTTTAATAGAACTGAAAGTAATTCTAGAGTTAATATTAGTAAAAACCGTTTTCAAATTTTCCTTTGAAGAAAAAAGTTGGCATACTTTAGAATGCTTGCAATTTGGATGATTAGCTTTCATATTTTTAGAGGAAATATAATTATAATAATCATCGAAAAAAGAATCTGATTTGTACTTTGAATCATCTCCATATTCATAAATTAAAGTAAAGTAAGAATTTGGGCATCTGCCATCAAGCAATAGCCAATTTGACAAAACACCATAGTAAATATTTTTAGTTAGTTGCCCACTTTTTATTTGTACAAATTTACGTCCCGTTGAAATTAGAGTGGTCTTTCCAGAATCTATATCATCAAGTCCCTCATAAATCATTTCATCGTTTTCTTCCCAACCATGTTTAAAAGATAATAATTCAAATAATTGCATTTGATATAAAAAACCACGCAGGGAATAGACTCCGGATAAATCACTCATAGATTCTCTAATAAGTATATAAATTAAATATCATAATCTCAATTAAATATTAGCTGCGTCTATTACTATTGTTGATTGATAATAATTCTATTCCAACATTTATGAATTGAAAAAATATATTAGCCATATTATCTATATCAGCGAACATCCCCACTACTACAACCAAAAAAACACCTAGTACAAAATTGAACCAGGTAATGTTTCAGACAATCGAATGTTAAGTTTTATTATTAACATATCCTTCAGTCGCATTAACTCTATGTTTAATAATACATGGATTGCCAAAGACCACACTGTTAGAAGGTATATCACAATTATCAAATGCATTATGGGCAATTAATACATCATCTCCAATTAATACTTTGCCAACAATTGTAGCATTAGCTCCAATCCAAACCTCATTACCAATAGTAGGCACACCTTTTCTTTTGTCTCTATTTTCTTGCCCAATGGTAACACCTTTATGTATATTGCAATTTCTCCCAATAACAACATCAGCGTTAACAGTTGTTCCATATTGATGGCCGTATATAATCCAGGCCCAATAATTGTTTTATTTCGGCGAGTGTTTGTCCGAGCCTGCTATTTTATATCAAAATCAGTTGATGTCAAACACGAACTATGTGTCATGTACAATAAAAACATTTATGGGCTAATTTAAATATCCTCATGAAAATCTTTTAACAATTCAAATCTTATACATAACTGTTATAAATCAAATTGCATTTTTAGAAAAGTTAACCTAAACAAAAATAATAATGGTTATGGCAAGTAAAAAAGAAATAAAAGCGATTAGTAAAAGGCTAGATATTTTAAGAAGCGTCTGTTTCAAATGAGCTATTCGAGTACAAACCTTTATTTGATCAATGATAACATCTTCGCACAATTCGCTATTAACAAAATTATCAATCGACCCATTTTTAAGGTGATAGTATAAGTCTTCGCTGTAACACTGATAATATTTCTTGTTCTTTGATTCTTTTTTGTTTTTCCCACGAGGATAAACAACCAAAATAAGCAAAACTACGGAGCATATAAATGTCAGCAAATATAGTAAACCAATTATGATTATAGCAATCTTAAGCGAGCCTTGCTTATTGTAAAGAGAATCCGTGGAAAAAGATGATAACCCAAAGACCAATCCGACCGCTGTTAAAAACAACATTGCCTTGTTATCACAATTTGATATCGTTGTCTGAACAGAATCTAATATTTTGATAAGCCTTTCTTCTTCATTCATCTTATGCTACCTCTTCATCAATCCAATCATTAAAGTCGGTTTGAACAATATCGCACTCGTAAAAATTACCTCCATATTTTGATGAGTATGCTTTCCTAATCCAATTTGAATATTTAGGGTTTTCTTTTATAAGAATATCAATAATATTTTGATAAGTAACATCATCCATACAGATAGGTTCATTATATGATCTATTAGCAATTCCGGATAAATTTGAAGCATTAACAACTGCGTCCCCAACCCATATATAGTCATGTGTTATTCTTTTTCTTCCGGATTTAATTACAACATCTTTATTGCAGCCAATTCCTATTCCAGCCTTAATTTGGGGCAAATTTCTTTTCTTTAGCAAAACATTAAACAATTTCAAAAATGTATTAATGCAGTAAGCCGTCCTAAACATTTTTACAATTTTTTCTTTATAGTTCGCGCGGAAAACTCCGTAAACACAGTCACCTCTTATTCCTATTTGATAAATATTTTCATTATCATTCATTATTAAAACAATTTGTTCGGTAAATGAACGTAAGATTCTAGCTGTAACATCATCACTTATATTATTTGATTTAAAAAGCGTTGTAGAATCTACTATATCAACAAAAATCGAGCCTACCCATGTACGAACACCGTTATCGTATGTAAATTCAGATTCATCTGGAATTTCATCCGCCTCTTGAATAGGGGTTTTAGAATTTAAAATCTCTTCTACATCTCTTTTCCCTTGCTTAAAATCGTAACTCATATTATGCCGCCAACACTCCTAAAACCAAACTAATTCCAACATACATGGTGCTTAATAATGTCCCAACAATATATTTCTCTGTAAAGAGATCGCCGTTTTCTTCATTTGAAAAGCGTTTAAAACGGGCAAAAGTTTTAGCTGTTAATACAACAGGAATTATGGCATACCATGAAAGGAAACCACAAAAAGCGTACATCGTTAATCTTTCTAAAATTCCTATAATCGTGCCAGCCTTAGCTTCGTTGTTTGTTTTGTCTAAATTATTTTGTTTTTTATCAAAAATTTCAGACAAAATATATTTATTTAAAATATTTGCAGGTTGAAATAAAAACAAAATAGAAAATAAATGTACAAGCATTATATTATAAGAAAACGGAAATTCTAGACCTGGATATTTTTCAACAAATGCCCATGTTCCATATTTGTTAAACTCTTTCAAAAACACTGATGCCACAATTAGTGTTACAATATGTAAAATCTGATCTAGTGTAAAAACAGTCAACCTAATCGTTGTGCGTTTTACTTTATTTGTGACAACGCCTTTAATAAAATCAACACCAAAATGTAATACTGCAATAGATAATGCGACAACCAAAGCAATCCACCATTCGCCAAAAAATATAGAGGCAACATAAACAAATGAGCCATATATTAATGCGTGAAAAAGATGAAATACAATTGAATGTTTATTCTTTTTATCAACCATTATTTTTGGTTGAAGATAAAAATCGCCTAGTAAATGGGCAATTAAAAGTAAAAGTAAACTTGTGCTAACCATTTTTATAACTCCTTTCTGCACACATGAGAGCCAAAAGATCTGTAGTTCTAATTTTATTCATATGTCCTCTTTTTTTGATCATAGAAATGTTTTGGTGAGACACAGACAATAGCTTTGAAATATATATATCAGAACTGCGAGATAGTATTTCAACTTCACCACTATGACTGTCAAACATTACATCAAAGAAATACTCAGCTGGTTCAATATTAAGTTCCATGATATTCCTTAATTCAGAATAAAACTTATCCGTATACATGTAATTATCCAATATTTCATTATCAATTTTTAAAAGTTCAATACATTTATTAAAATTATTCTTGTAATTATTAATACTAGTGGAATCAATCAAGGGATTAATGTATTCAAAAATGTTAAGAAGTTTAGCCCTTGTTTCTGTGTTCTTTCTTCTTAAGAAAGAAGACATCGAAAAATAATAATTAATTTGAAAATCTGAAAATCTGTCTTCGGATTCAATAAAAAAATCATCATCTCTGATTTTCGCTATATCTAAGGCATCTTTAGCTAAATGATATGCCTTCCCATCTACATAGTTAGAACTGCCATCATCAAATAATTCTTTGCTTTCATCATATAGCATATCATTTACATCACCAACACCTATTCCGCATCTTATCCTAAATGGATAAAATAATGTTCTTAAAAGATAGGAACACTCTATCGCCACCATTGGGTTTGACAATAAACACTGGATTGAATCACCAGAGGAAAATTCAAATGGGGACATAATATTAATTTTAAAAATGTCATTCAAAATATCTTTAATTTTGCGAAGTCTTTCTTGTAGTACAAATCTATCCTTGTCTTCAAAGGATTTCGAATCGACTATATCTGCCAACAAGGCAACTCGTTTTATTTTCATGGCATTATTATATGTCGTAATCTTAATCATATCAATCGTTTTTGGTTGATATTATTTTATCAATCGTTTTTGGTTGCAAAGTTTACGAATACAACGTTAATCAATTTAATTTAAAAAAAATATTTCTGATAATCAAACTATCTGTTTCATCAAAGTGACTTTTAAAATTAGATAAAATTTTTGCTGCAGTTTCCGGTGTCCAATAAATCATCAAATCTTTCTTTGCCCTGGTAATTGCAGTGTAGAAAACATTATGAGAAATAAGTTCTTCAACATTATTTGCAATTATAATCTTGACTGAATCATATTCTAGCCCTTGAGATTTGTGTATTGAAATAGCGTAAGAAACTTGAAATGGAACTGTATGTATTTCTCTTGGTTCATCACTTTCTTCTTCGTCGTCATATCTATACACTGTCAATCTGATTACTGTCCATCCATTATCTAAACTTTCAACATATCCCAAATTTGTGTATTTAAAATTCATTTCGTTATAAGAAGCATCAACAGCTAGGTCAAAGGTTATTTTATCGTCAGTTTTCTCGATTTTCTGAATTTTACCTTTGAGATTGTTATGGAGTATCGTTGAATATATTTTTGAATTATGAAAAATAACTGGATCTCCAACTTTGTATATATACTGATTCCAATGAACTTCTTCGTTTTTGTTTTTAGATTGCAAATAGCGATTAATACTATTTATGCCATATAGTCCATCGTAGTTATAACAAAGAATAATTTGATCTTCGCCTCCGTTTTTATCAAATACTGTTTCATCTAATGTCTTTAACGTACTGTAATAATCCCTAATTATTTTTTTGCTACAAATTATTCCCACTGTGACAATCCAGCTTTGAGGTATGTTAAGCATATATATTATATTATTAATAATATAGTGTGTTAATGTTAAGGTACACTGATAATAGTAAGAGAAATGCCTTTAGAGCAAAAACCGGTACAACTATATCAATCCCAAACATATAAAACGCGTATTAGACTTTATGTGTATGAAGGCAGGATTATTAACGGACTGTCTCAATCCCAATTATTATCAAAGATAGTCAGTTTTTCTAATAAGTCAAAAATGTAATATTTCCATATTAAAAGATATTGATTGTTTGCCCATTTTAGTTAAAAATCATTTTTCAATATAAAAACACCACCATTTCTGGCAGTGTTTGAAAAATAAAAAATTCACTACTTTTTTATTATATCAACAAAGACTTTGTTTCTTATCTGGGCATCTTTAACCAAAGAATCAATATCGCAAATATAAATGTGAGCATTTCTTTTATCGTTATATCTGTAGAAAGCTCCTCTCTTGCCGTTACTAAATATTTCGGTATATCCACCATCATTTTCAATCGTTTCAATAAAGTCATCATCTAATTTGGTGATAATGTATGCCCAAATTGTTTGAATGTTGCTGTTACTCTTGCGTATCTCTCCAATATTATTTGGCAACTCGTGAAGAGCTTTACTTTTTTCATCTAGTGATGCTGAGTATTTTTTAAACTCAACTAAGACGGCATTTTTATAAACATCGCCATCTCTATCGAAAGCTAAAAACATATCAGGTCTTCGCAAATCGTGGTTTGACCTATTGTAATCATCGGAAATGTCGTTGTTAATTCGAAAAATGGATAAATCGCTGGAAACATATAAATAGCTCATAAACTTATCATCTAAAATCCACATATTGGTACTTAGATAATTGCTATTATCCGAAGAATCATTTTTTGGCATAAAGATATTGTGTAAATACTCTTCTGCTTTATCGACCAAGTCCGTTGGTGAAAGCACAGACAAAATTTTTGAACGATACAAGATGTATTCACACAATTCAGCAGATGATATGGAAGAAACGGCATTCACAGCTTCTCTGAAACCTTCTGGATCAATATTTCTGTTTTCCAAAGCTTTTTCAAATTTGTCGTTTGTGTCAATTTTGTCTTGTTCGTATGCTTTGGATGCGGCCTTCTCAATAGTCTGTTTTGAAGCAATTGTAACCGGGACTTTGGAAAGATACTTAGATAGGTAAGGTTTTTCATTCTTAATCTCTTCAATTATTTTCACTGTATCTTCTTTTATTTTTGGATATTGAGCCACCAAAATATCTTTTAATTGAAGTGACAACGCCTCAAGCAAGTCTGAATATAGGATATAATGTAACTCATCCTTTTCTTTTAACGATGCATAGTAATCAAGCCCTTGCCTATCATCGGTATCTAATTCATCCAAATAATCAGAAATAACATAAAGATAGATGGAGTCTCCGTTAGGCAATTTATCAAACACATTCAGAGAAGCGGGGCGTATTTTATGCGAACTTCTATTATTAGAGCACAAATAAAGGAGACGATTAGATTTGTTATCTGTTTTAACGATGTATTTAATTCTGAAATTGACAATCGGATTAGTTAGGTTTCCTTCTAATGAAAAATTCTTTTCAGATAATTCGGGAATATCGCTATTGTTTATTGATTCCTGAGATTTATCAGTTGAAATGGTGATAGAAAAAACTTCTCCCTTCTCCTTTAATTGATCAAATGTAATAAACAAATAATCCATGATAGCGTTTTTAATTTGAGAAGTATCAGCTTCAACTCTTTTATCTACTCCGCCACCGCCTTGTTTTACAGAATAATATTTACTCGTTACATGTTTAAATATAATTGTTGTTTTATTAATAGCAATAGGTAATGAAGGCTTTTCTCTTTTAACATCATTTTTTGAAAAATTAACAGTAAATGGGATTGTGACAATGGTATTTGTTTCTTTTATTTCGCTTATAATAGTAATTTCATTAAAAACCTTTAACCATGTGAATCTTCCGCTTCCTTTGCAACCCAATTCTATTTTTTTATCACTCCAAAGTGTACAAAAAGAATCTATATTATCTTCTGTAAAGCCATCTCCATCATCTGTAATAGAGAAGCCTACCATTTGTGGAGTCATGTTTTCATCCAACACTTCCGATTCGAAAACTTTTATTGAAATATTCCTCGCATTAGCTTCCAAAGAGTTTGTTATGGATTCAAATAATGGTTGCAAAAATTTTATTTCTGAACTTAGATTTCTCACAATAGATTTAACATCAACATCTAGCATAAATTCCCTCCATAAAACAATTAAAACGTTCGTCCTTCTTTGATAAATGTCATAAAATTTGCATGTATGATTCCTTTTCTCCTTTGAATCAAGAAATCTGTCGTTAATACATATTTAGGGAAATTATCTTGAATCTTCTCCAAAGGAGCATATTCTCTATTTTCTGTTTTTTCACTATCTAAAATAGTGTAAGCAACTTGAACATATGAATAATTAAGACTAATATCCTTTAAAATAAAATCACATTCTAGTTTCCCGATTCTGCCAACAGATACTTCATATCTCTTAGACCTAGCATATAAATAAACGACGTTTTCAAGAGCGGGTCCATAATTAATCCTACTATCAGGATTTGTAAACATAGCCAAAGATAAATCGGCCAAATAGTATTTCTTTTCATTTTGAAACATCTTTTTAGATTTCATATCGAATCTATCACATTCATAAATAATCTTAGCATCAATTAGATGTTGAATATATTTTGAAACAGTCTCAAAACGAACAGAAGCTCCGTTCTTATTTAGTTCTTTAACAATGTTGTTAATGCTAGTTGTTGCACCATAATTATTAATGATGTAATCTCTAACCAGATTGAAAACAGCGGTTTTTCTTATCTTGACTCTTTTTTTAATGTCTTTCTTAAAGATTTCATCCACTACTTCATGAATATATAATCTTTTAGATGCTAGGTCTGGCAAAAATAAAGTCCTAGGAAACCCGCCTTCTAATAAATATTTATCCAGCTCAATAGAAGGATTTTGATCAATTGGCATTTTGTAGAATTCCTTCATTTTAAGATATTCTTCAAAATTTAGTGTGAATACTTCAAATTCTAGGTAACGACCCGTAAGATGTGTCATCAATTCTCCGCTTAATAAATAGGAGTTGCTTCCAGTAATAAATATTGAATAATCTTCTTCTGTTCTAAAGGCATTAATCATTCTCTCAAAGTCTTTAACGTTTTGGATTTCATCTATAAATAAGTATTTAATGCCCTTGATTCCCTTAGACATTGTATCGATAAGAGATTCCAACTCATCTGGAGTCTTTATACTTTTATATCCTCTTTTATCTAGATCGATATAAATAATGTTTTCAGAATTAACCCCACCTTCCACTAATTCGTCAGCAATCATTTCCATAATGGAAGACTTCCCACATCTACGAATTCCTGTAATGACCTTAATCAAATCCGTTTCATGATAAAAAGGTCTAATCTTGGATAAATAGTTTTCTCTTTTAAATAGTTTCTTTTTCATATTTTCTGATTCTATATTATCGGTTTTAGTAGTTAAATGCAAGTTAACGCGTAATAATTTGATATTTTTTCATATTTTTCCGCTTTAACAGCAGTTTAACGATAAATTAATGACTATTCAGCTCCTCAAAAGCTGGATAATGATCTTTTTTAACATACTTCTTGTGATAAAAATTAGCACGCATCATTTCAATCATATCAAACAGTTCATCACAAGCCTTTGCATAAACAACTTTTTCATTATTATCTATCTTTTTGTAGAAAAATAAATCATTAAGATGACGATAGTTATTTCTTAGAATTTTGTAAGAAATTTTAGCTGGTCCACCAGTGATAAATGAATATATTACACCTATATTTTGGTTCACTTCTTTGCAAAGCATCATTATGTATTCATAGGTGCTTCTTATCAATTTATTTTGTTTGTGTGCAAGGAAAGGAATTAAATACTTATTATCACCAATAGCAAGCCCTAATCCCATAAAATTAGCGTCCATAAATTTCAAATATGTTTGTGCACATTCTTTAAAATGTCCAATCGCAGCAATAGATAGTTGCTTAAAATCTTTTTGCGGCATTGAAAAATTTTGATTATGCTTTCTGCATTTATCCGCCATTTCTTTATAAAAAGCCGCTAGTGTGTCCTTGTTACCCATTTGATTTTCAAATAAAGAATACATCATAAGGGCATCGTTTTGCTCGTTGAAATCAAAATACTTTATTCTCTTAACCGAATTCAAAATCTCGATACATTTGATATAAAACAACTCGAACGATTTCTTTTTCTCTACAAAGTACTCAAACACGTATATGAAAAGAGTTACAAAGGAACTACCAAAAATGCCATAACCAATATTAATAGTGATCGCCCAGCTAAAACGTGACGAAAGAATTATTAATCCAACAGATATTAGTAAAACCGCGAAAGAAACATAAATAATCACAACTCTATTCCTCATATCAACACTCCTTAAATGCCCGTCAACATATTGCGGATGTTATTTTCAATCCCTTCTTTATTCAATAAGGCCATTAGCCTGACAAAGGCAATACGATTATATTCCACTAAAAGATGAGCGGTAATATATGAGTCTTTGTATCCTTTGGCAAGTTCTTTCAAAACTTCCAAATTCTCTAAACATTCAATCTTTGTTTGTTGACTTAATATTTCAAGCAGCTCTCTAAAAGATCTATTGTCCTTGGTTATCATTGTTTTTGTTGGAATGATCTTATTATTACCAATAGCCTTATTCCTTTTTACAGAGCACTTAATCTCAACATAACTAGGTGCATCTTCTATTAATCTATATTTATATAATAAGGATAAGCCTGATAACATTCCGTAGTTATTATCAACATAGAAGTCCACTATTGCTCTTTGAATATCTTCTTCAGTAGGATACTTTCCAATATAGTAGACACCTTTACCAACTTCATATAAGTTACCTTGTTCTTTAGCTCTACTAACATATTTTCTAAATGAATCAAAATCATCGCACTGGAAAACATTACCGAACATTAGTTCTACATCAAAGATACTATTTGGATTGGATTTGCAGTAATTAATAATTTGTTGAGTAACAGATAGTTTTTCCATACATCTATATTATATATAAATGTAATTGCGAGACAAGAAGAAATATCAAAAATAACTTGATACTTGCTTTTATATATTTTATATATAATAATGACTATATCAAATTATAAGTGTCTCGCAAGTCCGCATTGTCTTTAACGTACTGTAGTAATCCCTAATTTTTATTTGCTGCAAATTATTCCGACTGTTATAATCCCTATTATAGGTGTGTTAATCATATATACTATATTATTAATAATATAGTGTGTTAATTTTGAGATACACTTATAATAGTACAAAATCTTGAGTTGAAGTAAAAACTATCCCGACCATTTCAATCCAGACAGTACAAAAACGAACAAAAATAGATTTGGAAATGATGAAGATTATTAACCGACTATAACAATCCTAACCATAACTAGTGACGATTTGTGATCAGCCAAACTCAAACTTGTTGGATGATACAACAGGAAATTTAATGGTTTCAACCAGCCTTTAACAAGCTTGCTAATTCCAAACTTTCTAAAATGTAAAGCACGTCAAAAAGCTTAAAGATAATGTCTATTCAATTTCAACTAATTTATAGAATGAGCTATCTAAACTAACTTTTACAACACTAATACCCATATCATCACAAATTTTTCGAATTAATTTTTCATGTTTTTTCGAGATAGAACACCCTAAGAAAACTTTGGATATTTTAACTTTTTGAGTAGGATTGCCATCTTCTTCATTAGAAATTACTTTTCTCCATTCTTTTTCATATGACCAAGCAGATGATTTGGAAAACAAGGAGTCGAGAGCTCTAACTAGATTTATGTCATAACCCATGTATGTTGATTCCTTTTTATTGAGTTTCACGCTAATTCTTTTGTTCGAATAAACAACGGGACAAAATAAATGATCAAAACCGCTCTCTTCAAAATACTTTCTAAAATCATACTCAACGCAAAAACCTCTATGCTTATCACCATAGTGAGACCACATAAGAATATTCAAAGGGCTTTCGCAAAAGCACGATACTCTAAATAGCGAATTAATTGATTTAAATAACTGATGTCTAAGTTTTAATATTTTTTCATTAACATAGTCACATTCTTTAAAGTCTTTGTCTTTTCCAAACAATTTATACATTGAGGAAAGGCATTTTTTATAATCTATGGCGGTTAATTCGATTCTTTCGTTAACGATAACTTTAGTATTCAAATATTTTTCCACTGTGTCGTTTGAAATAAGGTAGTCGATGAATTCGTACTCATTATTAAGATTTGCTTGAAAAAGCACATACAATTGGCCTAATTTATCTGTCGATTTTAGAAAATACAAATATCTGAGCAAATCAAAAAAATATACTGACTTCGTAACACTATAATCAATATAAGCTGCAAATTCTCTCCAAAAATCAATATAAATATTACTATTATTTGATTCTAAACATAGAGTTATTATTTTTTCTATGACAAGAGATTTAATCTTGTCTTTAACCATGGTTTTCTTGTGTCCGTAGAAAGTATCAGAAAAATCAGCGCCTATATTAGAGTCAAAAGGATCATTAAAAATTGATGGCGAACTAAAATAAATTTGTGAGTTAGAGAGATTTTGGACAGAAAAACTTCTTGAGCCATTATCGAACGAGTAATATTTGCACAATTTAAAATCTAGGGATTTAATTTTCTCTTCTATTTCACTATATTTATCCCAAATTCTTTTCATCATTAAATACCTTTAACCAATTTTACAATGGCAATTATCTATTTTTTAATATATCGTGCTTTGCTGGTTGATCCTATCTTGGTGATTCTTCCATCTTTTAGCATTTCTGATAAGACCTTTTCAATTGTGGTAATAGAAATATCCGGAAGTAAATCTCTGATTTCTTTTTTGGAAACAGGGATAAATGCATTAAGCACTATTTCTTCTATTCTTTTAGTCTTGCTAACTTTGCCACTCTTCACGGTTAAGAATCGTTTATCTAATTCTTGATAACATCTAACAAGAGTAACTAAGAAATTATATATAAATGGAATATAATCATTTGTCCCTTCATGCCAATTAAAAGATGATTTCCCTAAAGCGTCATAATAATTGCCTTTGTCGTTATTTATTTGTTCTTCAAAAGAAATATATCTAGAAACATCAAACCCTTCTTTATATAAAAGTAATAAAGACAATAATCTAGACATTCTACCATTACCATCTCTAAATGGGTGAATACATAAGAAATCTAAAATAACGCACGGAATCAATAGCAATTGGTTAACTCCATAATCATCTCTAGCGTCAATATACGCTAAAACAAGTTGTTCCATTGTTTCTTTAACTTCACTAGCGGGAGTTGGAACAAATCTAATTTTAGATGTACCATCTGGATATAGTTCTCTAATAACGTTGTCATTAGTTTTAAACTGGCCACCATAATTTAGAGAAGTCTGATTAAGCATTATTTTGTGAATATTAAGCATAGTCTCTAAATTGAAACTTATGTCTTTAAAATTTGTATGAACAAGATTTAATGCATCTCTATATCCGGCGATTTCTTGTTCGTTATGATTCAAAGGGGCACTATTTTGATTAACAATCTCTTCAATACGTTTATCAGTAGTAACGATACCTTCAATTGCGTTACTGCCTTTAACAGATTGAACAATTGCGATCTTTTGGAGATTAGTAAAAATAACAGGATATTCTTTCTTTTTATGTTCTTCCTCATTTTTTAAAGCGGAAATAATGCTTGTTAATGATAAAAACTCACTAGGCAACTTAATGGTTTTTAAGAATGAATAATCGAATTTTCTCATTTTTGCCTCCTTTTTATCTAAGTCTGCATATATTTTAGCGTTTTATATGCAAACTATCAATACAATTATGCAGATAATTTGCATGATTTTACTCGGATAATATGCAAACTGTCTTTTTTAATTATAGTTAATGCAAATGCAAGTTAAGGACACCATTTTTGATTTTTTATCAGTTTTGGTGTCGTTAACAGCCGTTTATCTCAAGTTTTATGTCCAATCAACATATTGCTGATGTTATTCTCAATTTCTTCCTTATTTAGTAAGGCCATCAACCTAACAAACGAAATACGATTGTCTATTTGTTAATAGACGCAATTAATTATTACTTGAAATATTCTTTTTATTATCGGATTTATAGACACATAAGGAACAGGCACCACTATGCATAATAAAGACAAGGTTATCTTTGATAAGAAACTTTCATACGAATATAACATCTGTCTATATGTCTTAGAAGAATTATGCGATAAAGGCGTTATCGATGTTTTTGAAATGACTGAAGCCACAATTCATCAAAGCGGTTACCATGGAAGGGACTTCCTGGGTAACGCATCTAATAGCATAATTAATTAAAGAAAAGTGTTTTTTTCATCAATTATGTATAAATCATTTAAAAATGATGAATTGTTTTTTATTCAAGATTATGTTAAATGTGATAAATAATGATTTTTAATTAAATTCCTAGACACATATGTCTGCTTAGAATCTCTTTTTTTATATATTGAGTTTTCGTTAATTGTTTCCAAATATAAATCAAGTATATCCAGCTCCTTTAATTTAAGAAGAATAACTATACATTCATTCATAACTTCGGCACCATTTTCTGTATTAAAAAATTTAGAAGCGATGACATCTGCTTTATTTGACTTATAATGGACCGCATATTGTGAAATATCCTTAAATTCTTCAATTGTTCTTGGATAAGACAAAGGCAAAATCTCTGCGTTTTCTCCAAAATTAAGTTCTACACTTATAGGGCCATAATAATAATCATCAAATCTAATTTTTGTTCTTGCTTCATCAATTAGAGTTCCATTTTTTTTGGCGTATTCACAATAACAGTGATACAAATAAACAATAAGCTCAATATAGTTGCATTCAAATAAAGATAAAATAAGCAAAGAGATGTCCACCAATGTAATTCTTCCTTTTCTTCTATTATTAAACTTTTCAATGTCGTCTTTTGAAGGATTCATTTTGCCTATGACAACTACATCTTTATAGAAAGCATCTTTTTCCACTACAGACTCCCATTTCCTTGAATTTGTTTCAATTGTGTATAACGAAACACCACTGGCGTTTTTTTGTTTATATATAATTTTTTCAACATCGTGCATTATAAACTCACCGGCAATAAAATGAAGACAAATTCTATTGCCATTTTCATAGTCACTTGATAAATATACAACATGGGTATAATTCTTATTCATGGTCCCTAATCACCTCTATCAAATCTCCTTTTTTAAAATTTTGCTCCCAGACTGTATATGATTGTTTGTGTACATGATGCGAAGCAAGGTTTTTTCTTGAATCACGCTTAAGCCAGAACTGCAACTCCCATTGTAACAAGTAATTTCCATTTTTAATATAAACATGATATGCCCTATATCCGTCTTTAATTGACGGTATAAACTTTAATCTATTTGTATTTTTAAAAGGAAATATTGAATCTTCTACAATTTTCTTTAATTTATTAAAAGATAAGCAATTTAAAATTATTCTAAACCCAAACAGATCGTTTAAGCATTTGTTAATTTGCATTTCTCCTTTTTCTTTCTTTTCATTATTATATCTATCTAATTTAGAATAAATTGAATTAATGTTTTTAATCCTTTTGTCTATATGAAAATACTTCTTATATTTTTCCTGAATAATTTCAAACCTAATCGTAACATCATTAAGTAATTCCTTATATTTTGAAATGGCTAAGTATGCTTCTCTATAGAAAACAGGATTATTTAAAGAAATTGATTTCACATAAGTTGAAGACAAATTTATAGGTGCTCCACGGCAAATCAACCTTCCGTCAACAGTATCGTAAAGTTCAAGAACGTCTTTTAATAGATTTGTAATATTGGTGATTTGAATTTTATTTTTCTTAAAGCACATACAATTAATATAATCTTATCAAAAACAAAATCAATACATACAGCATCTCGCTAATTGACAATTAACTAAAGAAGGTTATGCCTGTAATATTACATACGTTTAACAATATATAGTAAATATTTAGGCTTGATTGTATTTATAACAGCAACCATTCGAATAAAACGATTTTTTTGTTATTCTTTCAATTCTAACTTAGTAAGTAAATCAGGGTTCACATTTAGAATATCAATTCTCCACTCTGATTGGAATCAACAAAAAATTGGAGCATTGTATGCAGATAAATAATTAGCAATTTTATTCACCAGCTTTTTGTCTTCTTTAACTTTGATGCTAAGTTCATCTATAACAAAATCAATACCTTTTCTTAAACTTGTTTTATCAAACTTTTTGGAAACGATTGTAACAATTTCCATAGGAGTAAACTTACCGCCAAGCAGCACTTCCTTTTCAGATCGAGACATCACTTTTTCATTAACAGCAATTTTTGCAATATTTTCGCCCAATTCTCTCCACAAAGGATAGCCATATAGCTTAGATACTCCGGCGCCAATAAAAATAAGCAATTTTTTGCTATCAATTGCGTTAATAATTTCTTCTGGAATATCCGGAATTGGCTTAAATGGTGACTTGCTATTATTTTTCATTAAATACTATTTGTATTTTCTATCAATTAAGATTGCTCCTTGAACAACACTAGAAGCATCTAAATCACGCCCTAGGTAAAAATCAAAAACGTTTTTACAATTATTGCACTCCAAGATAAAACTACCATAGTCATTACATCCACCAGGATACCAAACTTGATTAACAATAATTTCATTCCCACATTTTGGGCATTTAATAATCCTGATAGCTCTTTCAATTTCCATAATTATGATCTTTGTAAATATATTAAAACTTAAAACAAAGAAATACTTAATTCACTTATTTTTAAACAATTCATCAGGACAATATAATTTGATGTTCAATGTTCAACGCCGTTAACACTATTTAATAGTAGAACCAAATCATTCCTAGTTTATTAATTAAAATCGTTCTAGGTTCAAATGCTTACATCAATAAAAGATTATATCTTTTTATTTATAATCTTTGAATCAAATATAACTTCACATCTTTTTCCTAGCTATTGTTGCTGACTATCACTTGAATCATTGCCACATGATATCCCACCAAGCAAAACAGCAAGCATCAATGTTATTTCAAATATCTTCTTTTTCATCTTTTGTTCTCCTTTAATTATCTCTTTTTAATTTCTTTGCAAGGAACTCCTACAGCTACAACATAGCTGGGTATATCTTTATTAACAACTGAACCAGCACCTATTACACTGCCATCTCCGATTGTAACACCTTCAAGGATTGTGACCCTACCACCAACCCAAACATCATTACCAATTGTGATGTCACTACAATGTGGCTTTTGTTTTCTTATTAATTCATCTTTTTTAAAACTGTGGTTGGAGTTAATAATATAAGCTTCTTTAGCGATTAAAGAGTCTTGACCAATAACAACCTTGCTTCCATTAAGAGAGTGTATCTCTGAGTTACGGAATATAGTTGTATGATCTCCAATAGAAATATATCCACCACCAGCAAATACACAGTTTTTACATATATGTACATATGGCGATAATTCAACAAGGGTCTTATCATAAACTTTAAAACCGCTTTCGATAATAAGTCCTTTGGCTTTTTTGATGTGATATTTACGACAATAATGACTTGTTACAAATGATAACTTCATACGATATAAAAAACTCATAAATTACCTCGAAATGTTTTTAACAAGTTCAAAAGCTGCCGCAATAGTGTCATCCATATCAAAATAATTGTACATGCCTAGGCGCCCGCCAAAAAATAAATTATTTTCTTTTTTTGCTAATTCCAAATATTGCTTATATAGTGAATTATTCTTTTCATCATTAACAGTGTAAAAACGCTCTTTGCCAATACTCCAATCGTCTGGGTATTCCTCAGAAATGATTGTTGTATTCTGATTTTTATCATTAAAAAATTTGTGTTCAATAATTCTTGTATAAGGAACTTCGTGACTGGTGTAATTTACAACCGCATTATTTTGGAACGATTTAATATCTAACGATTTTGTTTTAAAAACTAAAGATCTGTATTCAAGAATTCCGTATTTGTAATCATAAAATTCATCAATTGGTCCAGTATAAATAATGTGATCAGCAATCGAAGAATATAAATCTCTATTCTTAAGAAAATCAACACCAAGAGAAACATCAATTCCTTCTAACATATTAGAAATCATCCTTGTATAACCATCAATAGGGATTCCTTGGTAGATATCATTAAAATAGTTGTTGTCAAAAGTAAATCTTAAAGGAAGGCGTTTAATAATAAATGGCGGTAATTCAGTGCACTTCTTATTCCACTGCTTCTCTGTATATTCTTTAATAAGTTTTTTAAAAATTGTAGTGCCTACAAGCATTACGGCTTGTTCTTCAAGATTTTTTGGATTTTCTTTTATTCCGTATTCAAGCTTTTCTTGTTCAATATGCCTTTTAGCGTCCTCTTCGCTTTTTACATCAGGCCATAATCTCACAAATGTATTCATATTAAATGGGAGGTTATATATTTCACCATGATAATTTGCTAAGGGTGAATTTATGAAATTATTAAATTTTGCAAATCTATTAACAAAAGACCAAACCTCTTCATTAGATGTATGAAAAATGTGAGATCCATAAACATGAACATCAATATCATCAATCTTTTCGGTGTATACATTACCGCCGATATGGTTACGCTTTTCAATAACAAGGACTTTGTAACCTTTATCAGTCAATAATCTTGCGCAAGTAGATCCAAATAATCCAGAACCTACTATGAGATAGTCATACTTTTTATTCATTATTCTCTACCCCCATAGTTATCAAATAAGTTTGTTACAACAATCTCTTTATTATCAGACATTCTTTTTAAAGAAGAACACAAAGCATCAAAATTCTTAGTAGACCATTCCCACTGGTTAGAAGGATCATCACAAACCGAATGTAGCATTAAAACAAAAGTATAATCATTGGAATGGTATTTTTTAATAAAATTAATAACGCTTTTAGCTCTTGTGTGTGACTTAATTACACAACTTTTAATAAAATATTTATCGTTATTTGTATTTAAGTTGATCTTGTTGAATTTGTTAAACGCTAATTGAAATTTGAGTATTTTATAAACTACATATCTTGCCTTATTTAAAAAACTCTTACATTTTAAATTTCTTCCCACTCTTACATATAATGGGTCATATTTTGTATTTTTTAAAAATTCATCAATTTGTGTTTTAGAAGCAGACGAATTTGGAACAGAAAAACCAACACTATTTTTGGATACCCAACTAATAATTTTGTTTTTTGAAATAAAATAATCAGAAGACTCCATAACGTGTTTATCACCATGAGAAGAAATGTCAATGCCATATTCATTCATTTCTTTTATTTCTGATATAGTAAGTGGTTTCATTCCAACACCAAATTCATCAGTTTTAAAAGTGTTATCAATGAAGCCGGTGGTGATGTGCACCGAGGCTGTTAAGTTATATTTTTTGATTATTCTAAAAGAATTGAAATATGTATCACATCTACCATCATCAAACGACAAAATAACTATCATCATATATCAGTCTCCGTATAATCATCTGATTTTCCAAAAGAAAATTCTTTGTCAACAATAAAGCTTTTAATAATTCTAGTTAATACAAATTGCACCGCCATTCCAACAACGCAAATCAATAAAACTTTGATATTAAACGTTAAATCCGGAATGAATCTTGAGGTAACAAATATAATACCAATAGAGATTAAAGCACACGCAAAAATAGGCGCTATATAATTAACGATATATAGTAGAACCGGCTTTCTAATCTTGTTTTTCGAAATATTAAACGACGGTTTAACAAAAATAAGACACATAAACATTCCTACAAATGCAACAAGAGAAGAAAGCAAGAAATATCTATTTCCAACTAATAGAGAGTGAGCGGCAATGTAAAGTGAAGTAAAAGATAGTGTTTGAGTAATAAATGACAAAACGTTTAATAGTTTACGATGTGTTTTTTTCTTTTCGGCGCAACGTTCTTCACTTCGATCAATTTCTTTCTTTCTTGAGAAAGACAAAACAATCACTATTGCAATGGCAACTAGGAAAAATAAACCAGACCCAAACGGATTTAACAAAGTGATACAAAGACTACCAAAACTTATCATTTTGATAAGACTAATTAATATACCAACAAATATTAGTGAGAATGCACAAGCAAAAATATCAAGAAGGGTTTTTCTTCTAATAATGAGGAACCAGTATAGAACTAAAAAAGCACATAAAAGCATAGAGAAGAGAACTGGTGAAAATTTAGCAAAAGAAGATGAAAGAACATTTTTTGTTTTCAAATATTTACTATGTAATGAACCAATGGTCATCTGTCCATTTTTGTAGTTATAGAATGTCAAATCAGATTTTTCATTATCAAGCATCAATAATCTAGATATAGAAACATTATTTGCGTAATCATCAGTAGATAAATGACACCCAATCTTGATACCACAATGATTATATGTTCCTTCTCTTCCACCAAACATAAAGACAAAATCGTTTCCAACATACCTCGCCATTTTTTGGCTACTCTTGTAATCAAAAACACCAACAATATTCATTTCATCAATAACATCAGAAGATGGAGAATTGTTATATCTGGCTTGATTAAAATATGGATTTAAAAACATTACATTGCTATCAACCTTTTGGCCAACCAATAAATTAACGTCAGTTGGTGATAATTTAACTGCCAAAGAATAACTTAATAAAACTGAATTTTGAATGGCGATGTTATCGTTAATATCAAATTTAAAATCATCCTGCATCACTTTTAAACCTAAGTGGCTTAAATCTCCTTCCCATCTATTTCCAATAATTGAAATAATAGGAGTAGAGTAATTGACATCGTTATAATCAAAGCTTAAAGGGTAAACATATTCGTCAGTCTTTTTGTTTAAACAAATATCCCATTTTTTAAATGCAAAGTTATCTGGTCTATTAGCAAAATGCCAATAATTATCAAAAACAACTGCGTCTGTAGCGACAAAATCATTAAACAAATATGAATTGTCTTTTGAAGTGGCTTCAATATAAGTGAAATTAGTACCATCACTCTTTCTTTCACTTCTAGAGGCATACACTAGAGTGTCTACGATATTTGTATCCACAAAAGCGCCAACCATAACCGAAGAAACACATACTCCAAGAGAAAGTCCCAAGCAAATAGCAACGCGTATAATATTCTTTTTAGTAAAAATCCTTTTAATCATAATCAAAAATAAAACTCGTATTGGAAGTTCATAATGTTTGTAAGAACAGAATAATAAAGCAAGAAGGCGATAAATCCAACAGAGAATATGCCTAAGAAAATATATCTAGTAATTTTATTTGAAAAACTCTCTAAAGCATTAGGTAAGAGAATGATAAGGGCAATAGTGAAATACATTGACGCTCTCCCGATACCACTACTAAAACGATTGAAAAATTCAAGCCAGCATCCGATGAACATCATTAATATTAGGACACCGGTATATCTATTAGTTTCTGCTTTTCTATCAGTGCATAAGGCATCATCTCTTAGTCTAATTTTGTCTCGAATTTTAACGCCTAAATTATCAGTTGCATAATTCGGATATAAAAGAAGAAAAGCAAACGCTGTAAAAATAAGCATTAAGATTGGTGTTTTTCCCATTCCTCCAGAATAAGCAACATAACCCTCGGCATATACAAGATTTGTTTGAGAAGCAATCGCCATAGCGATGTTATAAATCTGGTATCCAAAAATGTAGAATATCACTGTGATAAAAATAAGTATCAAAAAACGTCTTTCGTTCATTTTGAAATTAATAAGGAATATGATTGGTGCAAATAAAATTGCACTGTTATGCATAGAACATGCAATTGCAACAATCAAAAAATACAAAAGATATGATAAAAAGTCTCTTTTTCTACTAATAGCAATCGCTAATGCTAACAAACACAAAGAAATAGCTAATGACTGTCTTAAACCACTAATAAAGAAATTATAGAATGTGAAAGTGAAGAAGATAAAAATTGAAAAAGATGGATTTTTCGATAATTTGAAAACAGTGTAAAATAAGCAGGACGAAATGATTAAATAAGTAAATGCTTGGAAAATAAAATAAGGCACGCCGGTATGTGCGATAAGCGACATATAGAACAAAAAGCCAACTTCGTAATGAACAGGATTTTTTAATGCTTCGGTTAATAACAATGAATCGTTAGAAATAGCCCCGTACAAAGTAAAATAAGATTCTGTATCAGCGCCAGTATTTATCCCTTTAAATGAGAAAAGCAACCATAAAAGGCCACAGGAAATGGCGGCACTGATAATAACACGTGGTTTTGACTTATCTCCCAATATTAAAAGAGGGACTATATAAGCCAAAGCAAGTAAGACTATGAAGGCGAAATAAATAACTGTGGATAAGATCATTCTTTTGGAACCACCATTCCATCTTTAAATCGATATTCTTTATAAGACTTATTTAAATCAAATGCCAAAACAAAATGATGTGGGTATTGTTTTTCAACTGGAGGATCAATGGAGACATCTCCATAACAATTATTCAAGTATTCTTCAATTTTGTTAGGAACTCTTAAAGACAAGCCATCAAAATCAAGTTTGTTGTTCTCTTTAAAAAATTCACTACGATGTTGCTCAATTCTCATAAACGATAAAGGACTATTGTTGTATTTTTTGTTAACGGAAGCTAAATATAAATCGTTTTTTAGCGCACATTTATAAGGGCTCAAAAATAAGAGAAATAGTTTTGAAAAAAATGAGACAATCCTATTCTTTAGTTTAATATTGTCTGGTTTAAAATAATTGCTATAAGCAATTTTATTTTCTCTCATCTTATATTTAATGCTGTTACTAGGGATGTTTTCTCCACAAAAATCTATTGGAAAGATATCAATAAACACTCCATGAGAAACATCATATTGAGCAGTATATGCATCAAAAAAAGTTGTTCTTTCATCCCTCACCTTTGCTACTCCGAGGGTGTAATTTTTATCAGTGTATAAGCTTTGTAAAGATAAATGATTTGGTAAAAGTTTAGGAGCCTCCTTCACAAAAATCATAAAATCTTCTCTAGGCATTGCTATATCAATATCGTCATCCCAAGGAATGAAACCAGAATATTTATAAGCTCCTAAGGCTGTTCCACCAACCGCATAATAAGACAATCCTAAAGAATCAATAATAGAAACTACAACTTTCAATATTTCTAGTTCTACTTTTTTTAAAGACTCTAATTCATTTTTGCTTAGTTGATGAAATCCTTTAAAACTCATATAAAAATTCTACTTAATTTTTAATTTAATTCCACTCATTTTCTTTAAGCGGCGAATTATTTTTTTAACAGCATGTTTCTTTTCCTTATGTTTTAAATTCTCTTTAATTAATTCTGGGCTATAGTGATTTGCTAAATAATCAACAATAGGTTTTTCGTTTTCAAATGGGAAAGAAACACCACCACCATAAGGCTTGTGAATATTGTTTGTTGGGACGACATAATTTGGAAAAATGAAATCATCTTCCAATCTATAATTGGTTATAAATAACCAGTCAAACCCATATTTTTTACAATATCCTTTTAATAGAGCTTGGTTTTTGCTTATCCATTTGCACTCTTTTTCGTCTCTTGAATAATAAACGAGTAACGATCCCCCGCTTTTTAAATTTTCCATAAAGCGGTTAATTCTTGTATTACATATTTTCGTTACATTTTTAATTTGTTTTTTAAAAGAAGTGTATTCATCAAATATGTGATTGAGACTAACATCATAAAAACTATTGTCCACGATATGTGGAAATTCTTTGTATGGTTGATATAGGTATTCTTTTTTAAGCAAATTTTTAAAACCATCATCTAACATTTTTAAATTTGATAGTAACGACGATGAAAACCAATCATAAATGGTGCTTTCTGATCTAAATCCATATTTTCTTAAAAATAATGCGGTGGAACACATACATCCAAAAGACATGATGTGGGAATATTGTTTCTTTTTATCCATTTTTTCTTATCTCACTAAATAATTTATCAATTTGTTTTATAACATTTTTTTCTGAAAATTTAAGCGCTTCCTCAATTTGCTTTAAATTGGTTTTGTCAATTGCAAACTCCATTGCTTCAGCAAACGATTCTGGCGTAATATCTTTTGGTTCGATTATTACATTTTTTAATCCATCAGGAAAACTTGGTAAAGAATAACACACTAAAGGATTGCCACTATATAGATACGAAACAGTTTTTGAAGGGAAAGACAATTTTGTGTATTCAGAGTTTGATAATCTTGGATTAACTAAGACATCAGCGTTTTTTTGTAAGAAGTAAGCTTTTTCCCTAGAAACTTCTCCAAGATAATTGATTCTTTTATCGCTCTTAGACATTTCTTTGATTTGCTCAACAACATCGCCTTTTCCAGCAAGGATTAAACGATAATTATCAGAGTTAAGCATACTGAATGCTTTCAACAAAAAATCAGCGTTATATTGTTTAGACAATACTCCACAATAGACAAAATCTATAGTCTCTTTACTTGCCTTTTGAATTCCGTCATATATTGATGTATCCAATATGCACGGAGACACAATGCTTTTTTTATCACTGCCATATATTTCTTCCATGTATTTTGATAAAAACACATAACCATCGACTTTTTTAGACAATTTATTCACTCTATTAACAGAGATCATCTTTAAAATTTTAAGAATAGGATTTTTTGACGACGATTTCACATACTGTGGTAAATCCAAACAAACAAGAACTATCTTAATTCTTTTGTTCTTCTTCTTTATTTTAAAAGCGGCTTTAATAAACGGATAATGGACATCGGTGACAATAATATTAAGGCCATTTTGAGAACCACTATTATCAATTTCTTTATACTTTTTAACAATTGATTTAGTTTTTGAAAGTTGGGATATCAAAATGTTATTGTTGTATCCAACTCCAAAAAAATGATTATCGTATTTTATTTCCTTAAGTTTTTTGGTTTTTGAAGTGAAAGGATAATGACCAACAGACGCCGCTGAGATTACATCAAAATCAAAATTATTAAGACTCAATCCACGAATAACAGAATTGCTATATATCGCACTAGAAGAAGTGGTGTCACATCCACTTAATTTGATGTAATAATCATCATATTCTTTTGGATGAGCATTACAAATAACAAGATACTTTTCACTCATCTTTAAGCGCCTCATCATATAATTGAATGTATTCTTTATTCATAATACTCACATCAAACCTCTTACGAGTTTCATATGATATTTTTTCTCTATCAAAAGAACTTGGATCAAAATCTTCTATAGCAGACTTAAGTGATCCAAAATCACCATATCTAACAACTTTTCCAAATTCCCTAATGATATCAGAACAACCTCCGACATCATAAGAAACTATAGGTGTGCCTACCATAAGAGATTCTATCAACACTGTTGGCAATGTGTCAGCGTGAGTTGGGTAAACAAATAGATCCGAATTCGCGACTCGCTCAAGCACTTCGTCATTTGAAAGAGAGCCGCTATAAATTATTTTATTTGAAAGCCATGTTTTTTTGTTTAGCTGTCCAATAACTTCAATACGGTATTTACTTTCATCAAGTGTTTCAGCAAGTTTATTAATTTCTTCAATGCCTTTGTCTTTTGTTAAATAGGAAGAAACAAATATCAATTTCTTAACTTCTTGATTATATACAATTGTCTTTTGTGGCTTTGATTCGATTCCATTATAAATAAGTTTAACTTTGTTCTCAGGAATGCCACTTATATCAAAGAATGATTTTTGCCAATTAGAAATGCAGATGAGTTTTAAATGTTTACAATCATTGATAAATCTTCTTTTCTCTTTGTATAAATCCGAAGCCCTATCAAATAGGTAGGTTTGCATGTAGAAATCAAGATGGCGACATTTTCTACATCCGTTTTTCCATTCTTCACACTCTTTCTCCGAATAAGTGAAATGCGAACATCTTCCTGTTAACCAAAAGCAATCATGCATAGTAACAACTACCTTCTTGTCTTTGAGGTAATTAAAAAGGAGACCATAGTTAAGACAATTACCCGCAATATTATGAAGATGAATTATGTCAGGATTATAATCATTTAGCATTCTTATTAATTTCTTCGTTTCAAAATAATGAGCGTGTCCTATACATCCGGAAAGTTTGACGTAAACGTTATTGATTAAATTAACAAATTTACTAGCGCCAAAGTAATTCGACTGCATATCACTATCATCACGTAATCGTCCATAATAGAGTTTTGTTTTTAAACCAACTTCTTTGGAAGCTTTCATTATTTGTTTAGCAAGATTACCAGTAGACAAACCATTATAAGTATTTATTACTGCAATTCTCTTGCCATAAAAATCAGGATATTTTTTATCCATAAATACATCTTTTAAAACATCATCTATTGTTGGATTATTATCGCTAACAAAGTTATTAAGTACACTTAAATTTGTTGATTCAAAATAATAGAATGAAGAATTTTGTTCACCATCTATTGCCTTTGCACAACTAAATAAAAGTAAGTTATTAGAAACGCTGACTCCTTTAGAACCACTCAATATATCAAATTCTGCAATGCCAGAAATCCTAAAATCGTAATATCTTTTGAAATAGCCAATTTGGGTTTCTTTGGCCTCGAATTCAGGAAAAACGATTCTTTCTAATCTACAATTATGTTTTCTGAACTTATTAACAAAATTTCCAAAATCATTAGTGATGAATGGTGCATCAACAAACGAATAAGGATAATGTTTGCCGGAAGAAAAGGCAACAGATAGCCATTCGGAGTTTTCACTTATCTCCACACAAATAGATTTTGGTAATTTTCTAACGCTTATTTCTTTAGTAATAAGCAAAACAAATTTCATTCCGTTAGAATCGTGATAATCTTTCAATTCCTTCATTAATGGGGAATCAAAAATAGAATATTCTTTTTTTGAAAAATCAATTTGTCTTAACGCTTTATAAAAATCTTTAAAAACGAATATTTTTTTATTGATATCAATTTGATCAATGTTGGCTTTAAAAGTTTTTTCGGCCGAAATTTGTATTTCTTCTTTTTTGAATATGCCTTTGATGAATCTTCTATCGAGTAGATAAACCAAAGAAACAAAGACCACAACAAAGAGAACGCCTTTAGCAATCATAGCGACAATAATATTCAAGTTGAATGGGAGTATCATGAAAGCCAGATAAACAAAGCCAAAAGATATGCCAACTATTAACAAGTAAAACAAAACAGTCTTGTAGTAGCTAAACATGTCAAGTTTTACGACTTTTTGATTATATATGGACATCGCTACCGCGTTAACGACATTTCCAATTGCGAATCCTATAGCACAGGCGATTACTTGATAGACATAGTAGTTCGGATCGCTTGGGTTAACAAAATTAGGCAATAAGATAAGTATTATAAGACTAACTAAAAAGTTAACTAAAAAACCTATTAGAAGGACAAGCGATCTAAAATGATGCTTATTTTTTGCTCTTTGGACTTCGCTGGTTATGCCAAAAGTAGAAGGAACAAAGCTAATAAGAGACAAGGCACAAGCCAAATAATAAATTAACTTAGTGTTTCCGTAATAATTACCCTGCCAAATTACGACAAATTCTCTTCCACACGCTATAAAACCACCCATAACTAAAGCATAGGCGACGATCATACTTTTGGTAGACTTCAAAAATAATCGGTTAATATCATCATTGCTTCCATATGCCACATGGCGATTTACAAGTGGAATATATGTTGAAGAAACCGCAGAAGATGCAACCGCTATTGATCCAATAAAAGTAGCGGCAAGTTGATAATAAGCCACAGTAATTTCACTATCACCAGTTGAATTAGGAAATAATCCAAGCAAAACCTTCGGTGTGCTTGATGTTAGTTCGGTAACAACAGTAACTAAGAAAATAAAGAAGGTGAAAACAATAATACTTTTAAGAATGTGAAAGTCGCTCTTATGAAGCGAAATTTTAACTTTGTAATTAAGTGATTTAATGCAGAACAGCATATTAACCAACAAGGCTAATGCATTTACTGCTAGTTCAACACAAACATAAGTAACAATGTTGTGATTAAAATAAATTATGATACACGTAAAAAGAGGAGTTAATATTGACGTAGTTATTGTGAGTGATCTAGCCCAAATAAAACGCATGTTGTAATTTGTGTATAAAGTAAAAATGTTTGAAATAAGCGACACAACCACATTTATCACCGATACACTTAAACACGAAACAATAATTATTCTTTTAGGTCCCTCATAATTTGATCCTATTAATCCAAAATGGAAGCCTAATATCATTAACACGCCTAATATTGCAGCAATAATAGACGAGACAATAAAAAGCAATGCGAAAGATCCGTTAATCTTTTTAAGTCCTTCCTCACCATTTTCTTTCTTGGCAATTGTAGCAAAACGTATATAACTGCTATTCATACCAAAAGACAAAGCAAGGAGCATAGAGGTCATTGATGCTGAGAATGTATACAATCCATATTGTGATTGCCCAGCAATATCAGGTCTATTAATAAAACGAATAAAAAAGACATTCACAACCATGGAAACAACAAAAGACAATAGAGATAAAATAACCCCTATTTTGATATTGCTGCTCTCGTTATTTAGTGATATCTTTTTCATTTTGTTTTCAATAATAATCTATTTAAGAATTTGTATTTAATAATAAAATATTTAATTTTATTTTTAAACCCTGACCTTGTAGTTACTTTCTTATATGTTTTTAAAAAATGTTTATAGTAATCAACTTTTTTTTCTAATCTTCTCGTCACAACTTCAGCCGCACATTGAAACATTGATTCACAATGGTATCTTGCTAATTCGGGATAGGCTGTAAGATAAAAATCAGCTTTGTTAGCTTGGGCAATACAAAATTCATTTATTTTCTCTATGCTTAATTGTTTTGACAAAGATAATTCATTCACTCTATACATCACGATTGTTTTATTAAGCAAAACACCAATACTACAGAGATCAATTACTTTGTACATTTCTTTCACATCTTCCCAAATACGGTAATTATCATTGAATCTGAAATTGTTGAATATAGTCTTTTTAAATAGTTTTCCCCAAACGTGGTTTTCAATCTTTTTGCATTCGGAAAGAAGCTTTTGCATTTCAAACTTATCTAGAACAACACTATTTAACACTTCATCCTTTGGGAAGACTAAAGAATTAGCATTAGAAAAGGTAATATATTTTCCAATAACAACATCAGCCTTGTTTTCTTTAATTGCGCTAATCATAACTTCTAAAGCATCGCTTATCAAAATATCATCGGCATCTAAGAAAAGAATGTATTTACCTTTGGCTTCTTCTATTCCTGCGTTGCGAGCGTGAGATATGCCAAGATTATCGGTATTAACAATGACAATTCTAGCGTCCTTATTCTTATTCTCTTCAAGAATTTTTAATGTATTGTCTTCTGATCCATCGTTAACAAAAACGAATTCACAGTTTTTAAAAGACTGGTTCAATAAAGAATCAATTGTTTGTTGGATAAATTTCTCAGCGTTATAAGCTGGAACAATAATTGAAACCTCTACCATACGTTACCTAATTAAAGAACAAGGACCTTCTTCTGGAAAGTTAGTAATTGCGCCACTATCTAATAATTGAATTATGATATTGATTAATCTTGATGATGCCTCATTGCAATTCCAAAGACCATCAATTGTTTCTTTTGCGTTTTTGCCAACCTTTTCAAAAATTGATCGGTTCTCCACTACCTCTAAGAGAACTTTTCTAAAAGATTTTTTATTGCGATATCTATAAACAAACCCGTTATTTTTGTCATTTAACAAATATAGGGTTGACCCCATCTTATCTGAGGCAATAGATACACAACCATAATTCATGGCTTCGCTCAACCCAACTCCCCAACCTTCGGCAGGGCCAGAAGTAAAAAGAGCAACATCGCTTTCCTTGTATAGTTCAAGAACTTTTTGCGGCTCAATTTTTCCAAGCATATGAACATGTTTAGAAAGATTATATCTAACAATCATTTTTTTGATTTTCTTTTTCATTTCACCTGACTTCAAATCGCCATCACCAACAATATTAAGTGAATAATCAATTGATTTTGACTCAAGAATTTTTGCAGCCTCGATAGCGTATTCTGGATGTTTCCATTTAATTAATCTGTTAACCCAAATGATAGATAAAGTATTTCCGTTAATGCGTTTATCGTTATCGTCTTTTTTTAGTTCAGGGAAATAGCCCCATCTTAAAGATTTGTTTTTAAAGATGCCGAAGCGATTATAATCCTTTGATGAGTATTCTCCAGCAGATAGTAGATATGCATTTTTATTACGTAAAAAGAATTTGAGCCTTAATAGGTTCAAGCAGTTTAAAAAGAAATGCAATATATTAGTTTTATAATAACCTCTTTTGAAAATTCGTTCGCTATACTTGAGTATTACAGCGTTCTTTTTTATGTTTTTAAGAACTTTTAAAGACGCTTCTCCCCAAATAATAACTTGGGCATTCTTTATTATGTCATGACAAATTTTGTTGGATTGTTCATCTTTGGAATAACCAAACAAATATGGCCTTTCGAATCCTTCTTGCTTATTTTTGACACGAAATTCAAGAGGCTCTCTCATTTGAATAAACGCAAAATCATCTTTAAAGGCGGAATACAATTTATCCGCTATTCCGACTTGATGATAACAAAGAGATTTTGTGACAAAAATAATTTTAGGTTTCATGTGATTTATAATAATATATACTATTATTAGTCGGAATGCAAAAATGGAAAAATCACGCATTTGTATTTATATAAACAATTATGGGACAACCAACATGGTTATGCCTAGTCTAATAGAAGCAAATCCAGGAATGGGTGGAACCCAATACGAAATGTTTTTGTTGTGTGAATTGTTTTCAAAAAATAACATTCCTTTTACTTTATTACTCACCCACAAGCAACAGTTCAGTTATGAAATAAAATATGAGTTTGTGGATAATATTGAGTCTGCGTTTGACTATTGTAATCGTAACAAATCAAAATACATTATTTTAAGAGCAAACGATGGATTAAAATCAATAGACAAGCTTAAAGAAACAAAAATTATTTATTGGGTTCACAACTTTATTGATTACAAATCTGCAACTTTAATTGCGAAGAACAGCAAAGTTAAAAAAGTCGTGTTTGTCTCTCAAGAAGCAGCTGATTTCTATTATGATCACGACATATCTAAAAAAGGCGCTGTTATTTTTAACGCAATACCAAGCAAAAGAGTCATTAATGACAAAGCAAAAAAAGAGAACATCGTTGCCTTTATTGGTGATTTATCACCATATAAAATGTTTGATAAGCTAACTGCTATTTGGCCAAAAATAATTAAAAAGAACCCAGACGCAAAACTACTTGTGCTTGGCTCTGGGGACCTATACGGAAAGGGCAAAAAATTTGGCGCTTATAGATTAGCAGAGGAAAAATTCGAAGTTAAATTTTTAAAGCCAATTCTTAAAAACAATCTTTTTGGCACTGTCGAATTCGCTGGTTTAGTTAAAGGTGATATGTCACAAAAAATTTCAAGAGCCAAAGTTACGGTTTTTATGAATCCTATTGAAACATTTTGTATTGCGGCAACCGATTCTATCGGTAATGGTGTTCCTGTAGTGTGTCCTAAATCAACTGGTTATTGTGATGTAGTTAATAAAAAAACTGGTTTCTTATTTAGAAGTAAGTTTGGTGCTAAAAGATATATAAACAAAATACTTAAAAATAAAGACTCACTTGTAATAAACGAAGAGTCTTTGGGTTATTTTAAATCGTTTCAACCAGACACTTTTTATGATAGTTGGATTTCATTGTTGAATGATTTAGAAAACGACAATCATAAAAAAATTACACACAAGAAAAATTATTTTGTTAACAACAAATTGTTTGTGGTAATTATGAGAAACATTAGATTGATTTTACACTTGCCAAATTGTTTTTCAAGAATTGGAATCAAGTGGTATATTGCAAAAATCTTAAAGAAGAACTAATTGTTTTTTAAATAGATTCTTAGCCCCAAATAATTCATAAAGGATAAATATCTATATTTTTTATATCGCTTTTTCATTTGCTTAAAAACAAGTGGATATTTTTTGAAAATGCTATCCATTTCTTTACAAAGTTTTACCGATTCAGAAAAAGATAAGCCTTTAGATGAACAAATTTCATATCCACCAAAAAGGATTCTTGATGTATTGTCTAAAATATATTCTTTTATTTTTTGATCAATTTGTTGATTTGGCCAAATGCGCATCAAATAATCGCATAAATCTTTAGTAACAATAATATAATCGTCCTTATGTTTAAGTTGTTGCATTGGATTAACACTTTGGTTTGGATTATCACAACGATAATGGTAAATTGTGGCCTTAAAATAGCTTATTTTCTTTATAAACTCTAATGGGAAAAGCACATATTGTGAATCTTCGTAAAACACTTTTTCCCTTACTTTAATGTTGTTTGCCTTCCAGATACCTGTTTTGAAAGTTGCGTTATGTAGATGGATTTTATATTTGAATTGTCGTTTTTCATCAAATCCCAAAGACAACGATGATCTATCAGAAAATTCATACATGAAATCAGAAACGATTAAATCATCATCACAATTATCTAAATATTCACATAATCTCAATAATTCTTTTGGGTCAACCCAGTCATCTCCATCAACAACCTTAAAATATTTAGTTTTAGCAATGTTAACACCATAATTTATGACAGAACCATGCCCGCCATTAGGTTTATTTATTATCGCGATATAATTTGGATATTTCTTTGAAAATGGTTTTAATAACTCTACAGTGTTATCTGTTGCACCATCATCAATGAATAGCAAATTAACTTTATCAAACAAAGGTTCACAAAGATAATGTGGCATTATTGAGTCAATATATCTCGATATGTTATATGAAGGAATTATAATCGTTAATATTTTTTTCATAGATTTATTTTTTATGTTTAAAAGCTTCTTTTATAGAAATGATAGGGTCAGTAGCAAAAGCAAACATTAAATAAAAGATAAAAAGGAAATAATTCTTTCTTCGTTTGTAAGAAACGGAAAGAACCGCTCTATATCTACACTTCAAATATCTTCTTTCAGATAGAGAAAGTTTTTTAAAAAACTGCTTCTTAAATTTATAATTTGCCTTTTCGCCAGCAATTTTGTTTGGCCCATTAGATATTGATTCTTCAGATGTTCTATATGCTTTAATGTCATCAAAAGGATAATATGCAAAAGATGATTCAGGCAATTGTAGAAGTTTATATATTAAATAAAATTCATGGCCAACCTTAACATTATCAAAACCATTTGCTTTTTCAAAAATTGATTTCTCAATCATAAATGTTTCTGTCCCAGTAAGATTTTTAATAATGTGATATTTAAGAAGATAGTCTTTATCCATAGAAGTCAATTCACTTCTATTTCTTCTATCAATCAATTTGTTCTTTTCGTTATAAATGCTCAAATCAGTGAATGACACATTCACACCTTTATCGAGCATAAACGTTAATTGATGTGAGACTTTTTTTGGTAAATATTCATCATCATCATCCAAAAAAGAAACATAAGTCCCAGAACAATTTTTGACTCCCTCATTTCTTGATAGAGCCCCACCAAGATTCATTTCGTTTAAAACCAATTTTATTCTTTTATCGGTTTTCTCGATTTCTTTAATTAGCTCAATTGTTGTTTTTCTAAAATCGTTTAATTCATTTCCATAGTTATCATCAACAACAACAACCTCTATATCTTTATAATCTTGATTCAAAGCAGAAAAAACAGCTCTTTTTAAAACTGCCTTTTTGCGCTTATATGTAGGTATTATTATTGAAACAACAACCGGCATTATAATCTCCAAAGAGAATATCCTTTGTTAAGATAGAACTCTTTATTCAAATAACTCTTTACATCAATTATGACTTTTTTGCTATTAACTACGTCTTTGAAAAGACTATCAATATTAATATTGGCAAATGATTTATGTGCGACGGCAATAATGACACAATCAAAATCTTTTAATTGATCTTTATGAATTGGTTTAATGCCATATTCCTTTTCAATTTCTAAATCGATAGCGTTGTCATCAAAAACAAATGGAGTAATTCCAAAATCTTTTAATCCGCGATAAATATCAAAAACTTTTGAATTTCTGATATCAGGACAGTTTTCTTTGAATGTAGCACCAAGAATGAGCACTTTAGCTTTAGATGTATCAATACCAGCTTTCATCATTTGTTTAACGGAAGAAGTAGCAATGAAATTGCCCATATCATCATTAACTTTTCTACCAGATAAAATGATTTGCGAATGATACCCTAATTTTTCGGCTTCATATGTAAAATAATATGGATCAACACCGATACAATGCCCGCCAACTAATCCAGGGGTAAAGCCAAGAGCATTCCACTTAGTGTTCATGCCTTCCACCACTTCCATAGTGTCAATTCCCATGCGGTCAAATACCATGGCAAGTTCGTTCATGAAGGCAATATTAATATCTCGTTGAGAATTTTCTACAACTTTAACAGCCTCGGCTGTTTTAATTGTTGAAACTTTATGAACACCTACTTCCACTACTAATTCATAAACTTTAGCGATTTCATCACACGATTCTTTATCCATTCCAGAAACAATCTTTTTAATGTTCCATAATCTATGAACTTTGTCAGCAGGATTAATTCTTTCTGGAGAATAGCCAATCCACCAGTCCTTGCCAGCTTTAAGTCCAGAAATCTTTTCAATAATAGGGACACAGACATCTTCTGTAACACCAGGATAAACGGTGGATTCAAAAACAACAATAGAGCCCTTTTCAATGTTCCTTCCTACAACTTCACTAGCGCCAACAACAGGGGTCAAATCTGGAGTCTTGTCTAGATTAACAGGGGTAGGAACCGCAACGATATAAAAATTAACATCTTTTAAATCAGACTCCTTATCAGTGAAGAGCATTGATGTTTTTTTGAGTTCATCATCACCAGCTTCACCAGTAACGTCATGTCCTTTTTTATATTCATCAATCTTGAAAGAATTAACATCAAATCCAATAACACTAACCTTTTTAGCAAATTGAATAGCTATTGGCATTCCTACATAACCTAATCCGATTACAGCAAGTTTGCTTTTTTTATTTATCAAATTTTCAAAATTTTTCATATTAGATGTTTAATGCTTATTCAAACATTCCTCCAATTTTCAAATCATTGTCGTAATCTGGATAGCTTGCCCCGGTATTAGTGCCCCCATAATGAGAGAAGGCAATCTCTCCAAACCTGATGCCAAGACTTTTTGTGTGATATAAATCAACTCTAGCAATTCTGTATTTTTTTGAAATTGATGAAGCGAATTCAAGCATCTCGTCTAAGCGTTCAGGCTTAAATTGTTTATAATTATCTTTATATTCTTCTGAATTTGTAAAAATTAATTCAAACTTTTCGTTAACAAAGATTGTTTTTTCGCCATTCTTAGATCTTCCGGCAACAATATAAATAAAAACAGGTTTGCCATAATTACAGAAGATTTTATAATCTGCCAAAAATTCATTCTTATCGGTTTTGATTAATTCTTCTGTTAATAGTCTAGGCTTAACATCTTTATATTGACCTTCAAATCCTTGAAAATACATAGATGTTTTTAAAGCAATGCGAAGATATTTTTTCATTTTTTTGAACGAATAGTTTCTTCCATCTCTGTCTTTAATTAATTTCAATTCCTTGTTAACCAAATATGTCGATCCAGAATCATGATTGCATTTGATAACAAATTCGTTTGGAAGATTAGTAAAATCAATATCCTTCTCGCTGTCAAAGCAAGCGTAATTTGGAGTAACGTACTTGGAAAAACCTTGCTTAATCAAATATTCCTTAACCGCAATTTTATCAACCATTGTACTACCTGACGGGTCATTAAATGTCATCATTTGTAGATACAACTTTTCGCTAAACAGTTTTGGATTATCAAAATCAATTTTTCTTCCAAAATTCTTTTTATACTTCTTCTCAAACCACTTTTTTAACGATTTGTGGGTTTTAAAATATAGTTTGTTTTTAAAAACCAAAAATGAGTGCCACCAATTCCTGACGAAGAAAAAATGCTTTTGAAAAAATTTTTTCATATTATCTGCCCTTCGCTGCACCGAGCAGTTTTAAAAATGTATAAGCAAAAATGCCAGCATCGAAAACAAAATTCATTCTAACAACATACTTATGGTCCCAAAAGGCTTTGAATTCTGGATCATGCTCCCTTTTCATTTTAATTTGCGCATATCCACTGATACCAGGTTTAACGTCAAAAGCATTTGGATTATATTTCAATCTACACTCTCTTAGAAATTCTTCATGGTGTGCGCTTCCTGGTCGAGGACCAATAAACGCCATTTGTCCAATTAAGATGTTTAATAATTGTGGAGTTTCATCTAAAGAAGTTCTACGTAAGAATTTACCAAATTTTGTGTACATAGTTCTTTGTGTTTTTTCATCCATATCGCTTGGAGCGAGATTAGGGTTTACATCTAATTTCATTGATCTGAATTTAATCATTTTAAATACTTTTTGGTTTTTGCCATATCTTTCTTGCAAGAAAAATGGATGGCCTTTTGTAACAAACAAATTAATAATAAAAATCCACCACCATAAAAAGAAAAAACATAGAACTATACCAACTATTGCTCCGAAAAAATCAATAAGGAATTTGAATGGTAAATAGATTTTTTGACTTCTTTTCATGATGTTTTCTTATTTTCCTAAATAAATTTTCATTATTTTATAGTAAATAATGTTCACATACAAGTAAAACTTAAGAGCCGAAATAAAAACAATCAAAATTTTGATAAACTTTTTAAAAAAATAAGCATCTATTTATTAAGGATTAGTCAAAAGAAAATCCTTCTTCAAAAAAGAACATATCCGCTACTTTCATTGGGGTATATAAGTCATTCAATTTTGATAAGATTTCTTTAACTTCTTCTTTGTTTTCTCTAATAAAATTATTTAATTCAATCAAAGATTGTTTATTAACTTTTTGTGTTAATCTGTAGTTTGATAAGCCTTTTCTTACGTAGGTATCAAACGCAACTACACAGCCTAATGTTCCCAGCAATATTTTGGTGATAAGAGTATCGGATACATCAACGATACGTTTCTTGGTTCTGGTACCTTCAACATAATAAGTTTGACCTATGAAGAAATATTTAATTTCATGATACGCCGCTAGGATTAAATCAAGTTGTTTATTATCAGGGTCATTGAATGGTTCATAGTTTAATATTGGATCATATTTGTCTCTTGATAATATCTCCACTATTGGGGTGAGAAATTTATAATCCTTTTGCATTAAAAATGAATTTCTTAACATTCCCCAACTAGCAAGATAAGCATATAAATTAAGAGTTAATAAATCTAGCTTTGATTTATCTTTTCTATATTCAATAAATATTCTTCTAATGTGGTCATAAGATAAGTATCTTCCATTAGGGTCAGACCAATATACATTGATAAACTTATCAACCTGTTTTGTTAAATCAACTTTTAAAGGTTTTGTATGTTTTTTGGAATAATTTTTAAATTCATAGTCATCATCAAGCAAATCATCATCCAGCGATTCATCAGCCTTACTAATTCTAATTAATCTAATTCTTTCATTAACTAAATCAGGACGAACTTTAAAACCACTATCCTCAATAACTAGAGCAAATCTATGAGTGTCAGATGTGCTCCAATAAGTAGGATGTACATAAGCAGAGCGGCAAAGGGGTTGACCAATTATTTCTTCTATTTCTTTTAGAGAAATATAAAAATCATTTCTTTTATCACGTTTTAAATAATCAGCAAAATCAATAAATTTATCCATATTAGTCATCCTCCACGACTTCTTCTATAAACATCATTTCGTCATCCTCTTCTTCTAATTCAATCAACTCTTTTTCACTTATAAAAGGTTCTTTAATGACTTTTGTTCTTTTAATTTTAACTTTCTTAGGAGTGACAACTATATTTTTCTTTTCTTCCATCACTACTGGTTTTGGTTCAACTTTTTTCTTTGGTGTAAGCACGATACAACAAACAAAAAAGACGACAGCCAAAATAGGAAAAACTATATACATCCAAAAAGGATATTTAATAAAGATGCCAAGAAGAGAAATGATAGCAAAAGTAGCTGATAAAAATACACAAGAAAATCCCGATATTACAATTACTTTGTTTTTATCTTTTTTCATACCGATTTCATTATAATTATTTTTCTCGTTAACTGTTAATCTGGGTGAACATTAGTCCACATTATATTCAACAAGCGGTTCAAAATACATCGCAAGGTCATTAAGTTCTTCAATATCAATTGGATCATCAAATTCAGAATATTTATCAATATCAAAATTCCAAGGTTTATATATCCCTCTTTCTTCATCTATTTGGTTATATTCTTTATCTATTTCTCCTTCTAAATAAGCATAAAGAGAACGGATATTATCTTCCCAAATACCCATACCTTTGCCATCCAAGACATAACCAAAACAAATGTCATCTTCATCTTCAAATTCTTTGACCACTACTTTTTTATAAATCTTGCATTTGAAATCCCAACCATCACCAGTGTCATAATCAAATTCAAAAGATTCAGGTAAATCGGAAATGAGTTTGTCATCAAACGCTTCTTGTTTAATGAGGTGAGAATAATATCCATCAAGCCAACTTGAATGAACATATTGCTTGTCTTTTAATTTGTAGAGGAAGAAATGCTCCATTGTTCCTCCAAAAATCTCAACAATGAATTCACCAAGGTCACTAAGAGTAATATCGTTTCTCACTAGGAAAACTCTATAAAATCTTCCTTTGTCCGCGTAT
>CADBUF010000026.1 GCA_902797795.1 uncultured Erysipelotrichaceae bacterium | reverse complement strand
CTAACAAAATCAGAAAGAAACCACGATGGAATATTAGCGTTATCAACATCTTCACGAGTGATATATCCATCATTGGTTTTAAAAATCTTTTCAAGTTTTGAATAATTCGTGTTGTCTTTCATATGCACCTTATTTTACAATTTTTAGTGTGCATTTACAAGAAATAACACAAATAATTCTCTACGATGATAATTTTAGGTATAAAAAAGAAAATCACAAGCCGCTGATGGCGGATTTCCTGGTCCTCGACTTATCGAAAAACCATTGTTTTTTATCATTAAAAATTAGTTTAACTTTTTTAAGGATAAGCCATAGATAGTCTCCACGTGCGACAACTTTACTTCATTTAATATAATTAAATGTAATAAAACCGCAATTAGCTATATGCTTAGATGCTTATTCATCTATTCTCTTGATTCAATCTTTTTGATATCATCATCTAATTCAACAACCAAAATGTTCTCATCGCTGACATGACACTCTTCTTTGAGATACTTGGTGTATATATCCTTAAGGAGATAAGATTTTTCACATCTACGGATACCAGTAATAACCTTTGGAAATCCGTTATTTTTTGTATTAATAAGTTGATTTAAATATTTGGTACGTTCAATCATAAAATCTCCTTTTTGGTTAATTGCTACCCTTTTTTCGATTTCGTTATATTATATTCTTTCAAGAATAATCAAAAAACAGCATATTGCCGTCACCTATTCAATTTAGCATTAACGAATTATATAATATTTGTTCTATACATATTAGAATAATCATAAGATGGAAGAATTCTTACACTTTTTGCAAGGAGAAATGGAAGTTCCAGGAATCTTCTCTTGGTTCCATATAGTGCTATTAATACCAATTATTGGATTAACTATTTTTATCTCTTTGTTTTTTAAAAATGCTTCTGAAAAGATATATAAAAGAATTCTATTAATATTTTGGACTATTTTAGTTATATTAGAGATCTTTAAACAATTACTGAAATCGTTTTATTATGGAAATCCTTCGTATTGGTCTTATAGCGTTAGAGACTTCCCATTTTCTATTTGTTCGATGTGTTATTTTCTAATACCAATAATCCTCTTAGTGGATAAAAATAAGCATCCTAAGATTATTGATTCAGTAAATGGATATTTATGTTTTATCTCTTTATTTTGTGGATTAGTAGTCGTGATATATACGAAGATGGTGATGACAAATATGATATTTATTAATATCCAGTCACTAATCCATCATGGTAGCCAAGTGATATTAGGAATATTTATCTATATCCATAATCGAAAGACAATAACTTTTAAAACAGTCTATAGGAGTCTTATCTTATTTTTAATTACTGCGTGTATTGCAATTATCATCAATATTAGTTTTTATCCTAACTTTATTAATATGTTCTTTATTAACCCAATGTTTATCACTAATCTTCCAGTAGGAAATATAGTGCAAGAAAAAGCAGGGTACGCGGTGTATTTAATATTATTCTTATTGTTAATAGGGGTATCTACTTATCTAACTTATTTCGTTTTGGTCTCTATTAATAAATTAGTAACAAAGAAAAAAGAACATATATCGTGTTAATTATCTTTTACCTTTGTTATATGGTTCACCTAAAGCTTTAGGACCAACATTCTTTTTGCTGGTGAAAATAAGGACGATCAAGCAGACAATATATGGAAGCGCTAAATAGAAATAGGAAGAAATACCTAAATTAGCTAAGAAGTCAATCGAAGGATAGATAACTGATAAAGTCTTAAAGATAGAGAAGACAAACGCTCCTAAGAAGATATAAAGAGGTTTCCATTGACCAAAAATCAAAACCGCTAGAGCGAGGAAGCCAAATCCATTGGCCCCATTAGCGAATTCCCATTCCGCGTTCATGGTAATAAGAAGTAATCCACCAAGACCCGCAAATAAACCAGAGATAAAAATACCAATACATCTAGTCTTATTAACATTAATACCTAATGAATCAGCGCTCGAAGGATTTTCTCCACAGCTCGCTAATCTTAAACCGTATCTTGTCTTATAGATAATTAAATACACAATTGGAATTAAAACTAAAGCGATAAGAATTAACCAGTTAAAACTCACCCCTTGAATACCAAATAAATTGATATTGAATATCTCATAAAATCTTGTGAAATTTAATCTTGAATTACCAACTGGTAAAGCTTCAGTTCTTGTTAATTGTTTAATTAACACTACCGCAATCGCAGTACTTAAAATGTTAAGCGCGGTTCCAGCTAAAGTTTGGTTAGCTTTGAATTTAATACACGCTAAAGCGAGTAAAAGTGAATATAATCCCGCTCCAAGAATAGAAGAAAGAATGACAATTATAGCCGCTACTGCATTTGGTATAGTGGAAGGAAGAACATACATCATAACCCCACCAATAAAAGCGCCAAAGGTCATATAACCTTCTAAAGATAAAGCAACTGTTCCACTTTTTTCAGAAAACATTCCACCTAATGCGCTAATACTTAAAATTGCAACATAGGCAATAAGGAAGGAAACGATAGATAAAACAACAATCATCTTGTAGCCTCCTCCTTATTTCTAGAAATTTTATTAAGTTCTCTTTTTAATTCATATCGAGTTATGAATTCTTTTATAAAAGCAACAAAGCCAGATAAATAGATAATAAGAGAGGTCATGATTGAAGCAACTTCTGGAGAGAATCCTAAATCAGTAATCATCGATCCACCTTCACTAATGTGGACAATAAAATAGGAAGAGAATATCACTCCAATTGGGTGTAATCCACCTAAGAAAGCTGAAGATATACCTTGGAAACCAATATCTGGTGGGACAGATGATAACTGCCAAGATGTAAATCCGTTTTGTAAATTAAGTGAAGCCGCTAAACCGGCTAATGCTCCAGAAATACCAGTAGCAATTAAAATACTTTTAACGCGATTAATACCCGCGTAATTAGCAGCGTCTTTATTTAAGCCTGTGACTTTTAATTCATAACCGATTGTGGTCTTTTTAAAGAGGATGAAAATCACCACTGTAAAGATAAGGACAAGAATCATTCCTAAACCAACAATTGAATTACCATCAAATAGTCTATCTAGACCAATTGAAGGAATAAATGCATTTGAACTACTTGTTATCACTTTAGCTTGAGAGTGAGATGTATCCCAAACAGAGGAATTACTAGTAAGTAGAGCGTTAGCGATATATAAGGCAATCCAGTTAAGCATAATTCCAGAAATAACTTCATTAACATTAAAGAAAGCTTTTAAAGCACCGGAAATCATTGACCAAAGTGCAGCACCAATCATCGCGATAATCATCACTGCCCACCACGGCCAATTCGCGCTATCTTCAAGTCCTAAAAAGGAAATAATTATTACCGCTATTGTGTATTGTCCAGAACCACCTAGATTAAATAACCCTGCTTTATAGCTAACTAGGATTGATAAACTCATAGCAAGTAAGGGAGCAGTTTTAGCAAGTGTTTGTCCAAAATAATGAAGCTTATCTTGTGGATCAGTAAAAATAAGATAATTTCCTAAGACTGATGTCATTCCGTATGGAGCGTTTTTCGCATTAATACAAACTAAAAGAATAAAACCTATAATAAGACCAATTAACGCACACCATAGAGAAGTAACAACTGTTTTAGTGGATTCCTTTTTTAGAAGTGAATAGAAGAATGTTTTGACCTTATTCATTATCATTCTCCTTAATCGCGTGAACCTCGTCTTTTTTTGCTCCAGACATATATAAACCAAGTTTTTCTCTTGTGATATTACTAGGGGTAAACTCGCCAACGATTTCACCTTCATACATTACTAAGATACGATCCGCTAAAGTGAAAACTTGATCTAATTCTAAAGATACGAGCAAAATCGCTTTCTTCTTTTCTCTTTGTTCAAGTAAAAGATTATGAATGACTTCAATCGCTCCAATATCAAGGCCTCTAGTTGGTTGAACAGCGATTAATAAATCTTGGTTGCGTTCGATTTCTCTTCCAACAATAATTTTTTGTTGGTTTCCTCCTGACATCCCTCTTACAATCGTATTTCCATCCCCACTAGAACGGATATCATATTTTTTAATGAGTTCATCACCAAATCTTTTAATGGAGTTTTCACTAATAAATAAACATTTAGAAAACTCTTTTTCGTAATATCGATCTAACACCGAATTCTCATAAATTGAATAATCTAAAACAAGTCCGTATTTATGTCTATCTTCAGGAATATGTGATATTCCAGCTTTGATTTTTTCTCTAACAGAAAACGAAGATATATCTTTTCCATCAAGTGTGATTAGCCCTCCATGAGTCTTTTTGATTCCAGTGATTCCATAGATTACTTCTTGTTGACCATTTCCATCAATACCCGCTAAAGCGACAATCTCACCTTTTCTAACGTTAAAGGAAACATCATTCACCACTTTCTTTTTGCTAAAGTGATCAATCATTTGTAGATGTTCTACTTTAAGGACTTCTTTACCAGGTTTTATATCTTTCTTGGTTTTAAAATCTTTAATTTTTCTTCCTACCATTAACGCAGATATTTCTTCTTTAGTGGTCTTATTAGTGGGGAATGAATCAATATATTGTCCTTTTCTAATGACGGTGATTTGATCACTAACTTCAAATACTTCATTTAATTTATGTGAAATAAAGATGATTGATTTACCTTCTTTTTTAAGATTTATTAATATTTTTAAGAATTCATGAATTTCTTGTTCAGCAAGAACCGCGGTAGGTTCATCAAAAATGAGGATATCGTTTTTACGATAGAGCATCTTAATGATTTCTACTTTTTGTTGCATTTCTACAGAAATGTCTCTAATTTTTTTATCTAAATCAACTTGCAAGTCATATTGTTTAATGATTTCATTAACTTCTCTTCTTGCTTCTTTATAATCGATAACTTTAAATACATGTTTATTTAAATAGTTAAGTGCTTTTTTAAAAATATTTAAGTTACCTTTATATTCTTTAAGGGTTTCATCCCCTAAGATGATATTTTGTAAAACTGTAAATGTATCCACTAATTTAAAATGTTGATGGACCATCCCAATATGTAATCTAGTCGCATCATTTGGATTAGTGATTTTCACTACTTCTCCATCTTTTTTAATCGTTCCTTCATCTGGTTCATGTAAACCAAAAAGAATTGACATCAAAGTACTTTTACCCGCACCATTTTCACCACATAAGGCTAGAATTTCTCCTCTTTTAAGACGGATATCAATATGATCATTAGCTAAAATGTTACCAAACTTTTTTGTAATGCCTAACATTTCAATCGCATATGTGTCTTTCATATTATTTAATATCCTGTTCCTTATCAAAGTGGGTATATTCACTTAATAAATCAGTGATTTTAATATCTGTTTCTGCGACAATGGTTTTTTTGCCGTCCATGATGTCCGCTACTAGGGTTTTATAATCTTCAATGGTGAAATTTTTCATTCTCCAAGTATCTAAAGGAAGTTGAACGTAATTAAGTTCTGGATGTTCAATAGAAATTAATCCTAAATCTTTAAAACCTTTTTCCCATTTTTTATTTACATATAGGTCTTCTAATCTATTAATAACTGTGTTTCTTATGTCTTTCATGGCGCTGGTAATGCAGATACCTTCTTTATAGTCTCGATCAATAATCGGGGCTTGATCGCTATCAACACCAATCATATAGCCACCATTCTCTTTAGCGGCTAAAGCAACCGAGGTATATATACTTCCACCACACGCAAAGACTACTTCAATATCACTAGATTTATACCAAGAATCCATACGCGCATAAATATCACTATCACCGAAAAATTGTTTGCCGTATACATATTTAACTTCAACATATTTCTTGAGTTCTCTAGCGGCAGCGTCTACACCTTGAACATAACCATAACCAAATCTAATTACGGGTGCAGTTTCCATGCCTCCTAAATAACCAAGTCTTGTAAATCCTTCTTTTACCGCTCCATAGCCTGCTAAATAGCCCGCTATTTCTTCGTGATAATTACAAACAGCGATGTTATCTGTGAAGGTGAAGTCATCTGGGAAATCGCTTTTAGCAATATCTAAACCAATAAATTTCACTTCAGGATGATGAGGAGCAACTTGAGCAATTGCTTCTCCTAAAGCAAACCCAGGACATAAAATAACATCATATCCACGGTCAATCGCAAGTTTTAAAGATCTCACACGTTCGGCTAAAGAGATGCTTGATGGTTTATAGTAATTAAACTTAATGCCGTATTTGTTACACCACTCCTTAGCCCCCTCGTAACACGCTTGATTAAAAGAGGCATCATTAACATCAGAAAAGTCGGTGACCATTGCCACTTTGAATTCATCATTTCGATTAAATGATAATGTCCCAAGAGAAATAACGAGGGTGAAAAAGACCAAAGCAGTAGCTAAAAAAGCTATAAGCATTTTTTTCATAATTTCAATTGTATATTATTATATGTCTTTTATTTATAAAAGTATATTTAAGCAATATCTTCTTATCTACTTTTTAAACATTGGTAAGGCGTCATCTTTTCTTAATTTACATAGTAATAGACGACTAGTGGTAATTGTTTCTTTTGGATTGTACATAGTGACTTCTGCTTATTTACGTTAAAGTATACTTTGTGTACTAATTTTTGTCGATTTAATATACTACAATATATCGTTTTTGCAGTTTTAGGTACACAAGCTAATACAAAATAGAAGTTTCTATATCGTATATCTTATATTCAATAGTGCCTTGATAATCAGGGAACTTATTTTTTAAATATTCCACTTCTTTAGAAGCGTTAACTTCACTAGCGGTTTTTTCATCTACTATATCTAGGATATTATGTTTAATTCTTTTAGCTATAGGGTCAGAGTATAAAAATCCTTCATTATGAATAACTGAGTGAATCGCCCCGCAATGGGTGTGACCCATAATCAAAATATGATTGATATGTAAATGTTCTATCGCATATGAGATACTAGCGAGTTCACCTTCATTAATTACATTACCTGCGGTCCTAATAACGAAGATCTCTCCTAAAGAACAAGATAATATCTTTTCAGGTATCACTCTAGAATCAGAACAGCACACCACTACTAAAGATGGATGTTGTCCTTTAACAAGACTATCTCTAGCTGTTTTTAGCTCTTTACTATTATCTATTTCAGATAAGAATTGTTGGTTTCTTTTTTTGATGTCCATTAATAGAAATATTCCTTTTGTGTTTTAATTTTTGTTCACTGGTACATGGTGAGAAGTCTTACGATAATGAAATATCAACTTTCCCAAGTAAAAAATCAATTATGTTTAAATGTGTAATTCCATTTCTACTTGAATCGTGTTTGTCTAAAGACAACACATATTTAGGGGATGCATCTTTAACATTATTAAAAGCTCCATATTCTCTTTCAATTGTTGATTGCTTATCTAGCAAATATGCAATTTGAATAAAGCATTTTTTCTTACCTTTGATAGCAACAAAGTCTATTTCTCCGCTCCTCAAAGTTCCTGTTTTTACCTCATAACCTCTTGCTTTTAGTTCTTGATAAACCAAGTTCTCTAATCCAAAACTATCGTCGGTATCGATGGTATTTGAAAAAGAATTCCTCAGTCCTAAATCAACAGCATAAAGTTTTTTCGTCCCGTTAAGAGCAACTTTCCCAGAAATATAATATGGTTTGCACTCACTCAGTAGAAAACATTCTTCGATATATTTCTCGTAGTTACTTACAGTTCTAGCGGTGCTTTTTAATTCTACTTCATTAACTGAATGAGTGAGAAATTTTGCAATGCTTGTCGCTGAAAATTTGCGGCCGGAGGTCATCATAATGTAAGACGCTACATTTTCAAACATAGTTCTATTTATTTTTTTGTGTGTTCCATAAACATCTTTTTCAACAATTGATTTATAAAGCGATTGAAAATATGCAACAAGACCTTGTTCGTCTATTTCCTCATATCTTTGTGGCATTCCACCCCATTTTAGATAATCATAAAAGTCTTCTTCCCCTATTTCCAAATTGTTAATTTTTTTAAAATTAACTGCCTCAGAATATGAAAATGGTCCCATAGGAAATTCTTTCGCCCTGCCAGTTAACCTGTCTTGTAATGTACCTTTTAACATTTTGGAGTTGCTTCCTGTGACGAATAATGAGCAATTATAACTAACTCTTACTGACGCGATTGCAATTTCGAATTTTGTAATATGTTGAACTTCATCAATGAATATGTAGTATTTTTTGTTATCTTTTATTAATTGATCAAGTCTTTTTTCTAATTTTGCTCTTGTTGTTAAGCCTTTGCCGCTTTTGCCTTCCAAATCTATAACAATGATATGTTCATCGTCAATTCCCTGCTTTTTAATTTCATCAATAATTTGTGACATTAAAATAGATTTACCACATCTTCTTATACCAGTAATGACTTTTATATAATTTGAATCATAAAACGGTCTAATCTTTTTCAAATAATTTTCTCTGATAATAT
>CADBUF010000025.1 GCA_902797795.1 uncultured Erysipelotrichaceae bacterium | reverse complement strand
TAGATAAAGCAAAATATTTGACTATTCAAATAAATCTTGATTTAATCCTCATTACTAGAGGTTTATAAAATGAAAAAGAGGATATATTCACTTATTAATGTCACCTTGTTCCTAATCATTTTTGTAAGCTTCTATATGATGATTCATTATTTAGGAAGAGATAACTTTTTAGTCATTCTTTTTGCTTCTATTTTTGGTGCATCAACTATAATTTTTGTCACCTTGGTCTTAACTATATTTTTAAGAAGAAAAAAACAAAACAATAAAGATTAATATGATAAAATAATAGATATTATGATTATCTTTCTTACTTGGACACCAATCATTTTAGTACTTTCTGGTTTCGGGTTTGTTTTATTAGTTGGTTTGATCTTGTTATTTTTTGAAGCAAAGAAAGCCAAAAAGGTTGAATTAAATCAAATAGAAGGCCTCATCAATTGGGCTGAAGATAAATATCCAAAACTAATTAGTAGAAGAGACAAATATTGTGCTTCTCACCCAAATTACGCGAAAGAACCCGCTTATAATGAGCTAAAAGAGATTTATGCAATCTGTAAAATCCATTACGAAGGCAAACCTTATAAGAGTCTATGTTATTGCTATTTTGATAACATTGTTGATAGTGGTGATAAACTAACCATTACTTATAACGAATATCTTCCAATGACTGCTTTTAAAAAGGCAAAAACAAAAACAAGGACTATCGAAATTGATAAAAGCGAATATAACAAAACTTGGTTCTTATGTGATGAATTAGCTATTCTTAAAGTAATTGAAATCTTAAAGGATGACTATTTAATTAACGTTGATCCTCTTGTTTTAGATGATGAAAAGTCAGCAAGTCATAAAAAAAGAGAAGAAATATTATAAAAAAGTGGACCAATAATTGATCCACTTTTTGTTAGCAAAGCTTATTTTTTCTCTTCGAGAATTTCTGCTCTACGAACTTTGGCTAATTTAGCGAGTTCCATTAAAGCCTTACGGGCTCTACCGGCAGCGGCTTTGTTTCCTTTAGAAACGAATTTTTCATTTTCAGCAACGAATTCTTCGAATGCTGCTTGGAGTTTTTCAACTGTTGACATTTTTTGTTTAAATTTCCACAAGCGATAAACACTATGGAAAATCCTTTCTACTTTTTAATTTAATAGAAAGAGAACATTTAGACAATTATTTTTTGCATTATTCTCTATTTTTTACGATTGTCTTTTTCTATTTTTGAAAAAAGATTAAAATGATTTTTAGTTAAGGATAGATATGACATTTCCAAAAGCACGAAAAGGCGTAAGACTAATCTTTATTTCCGAATTAATTGCGGTTTTAGTCTCTTTACTTGGTATACTTAGCTCAACTTTCACTTTGCTTGCTGATGCAGGTGTGGATTTCACAGTTGGATTAGATATTTTTCTCATATTAATTATCGTTGAATTATCAATTCCTTTGATTTGCTTTGTCATACGAATAATTGGTACATTTATCGCTAGTAACGATGAACCTTATTTTAAAAACGCCTTATTTATTGATTTGTTCGCTATGATTATTAACGTGGCCGAACTTCTTTTAGTGGCGCTAATTAATGACAAAGATACATCTTTAGCCCAGGCTATTTTAGATGCGGTTATTGATGGTAGTTCTGTAGCTGTGATGATTTATATCATCATTGGTGTTAGTGTGTTAGCACAAGATTTAGGATATGAAAAGTTTGCATCTAGAGGAAATATTTTAATTAAATTTCTCGTCGCTATTTGCGCCTTTTCAATCTTCATGCTCTTCTTTAGACACTTCTTTCCAAACCCTTCTATTACAATGCTAGAAGTGCTCTCTTATATTGAATTCTTCGGCTCATTATTTGAAGTTATACTTTATCTCCTGTTTGTCATTTATTTAGCGAGATCGCTTTTGATATTAAAAAAATAACACACTCATGTGTGTTGTTTTTATTTCTTCTCTTCGAATTCGACGTCAATGACTTCCTCTTCTTTTTTACTCTCTTCACTAGTTGGGCTCACTGTTTCTTTTGCGGCTTTTCCTACGGATTTACCAGCTTTACCAAAGTCCTTACCCATTTTTTTCCAACTCTCTTTGATTTTGGAATTTCCGTTTTCATCAACGTTAGTTTCATCAGTAAATATGACTTTGGTAGTGGTGGCCATTGCTTTGCCAAAATCTCCAAATGCATGACCAATATTTTTACCAGCTTCTTTCCATTTCTCTTTTCTTGACATAAATTCTCCAATGTTTCTAAGATATTTTAGCACATTATCAATTAATTGATACTTGTCATTCGCTATAAAGATATTATAATTTGTGTGTAGGAGGAATGAGTATGTCAAATTACATCAAATGGATGGATGGACATTCAAGAGTCATCAAAATCGTACTTTGTATTTGGGTTTTAGATATTACTTGGGCTGTTTACCGTATTGGTCGCGCTGCTAGTAAGAAAAATTGGCTCCACATGGTCCTTGCAATTCTTTGGGTTTTCCTTGCTGGATTTGTTGGTTGGATTTTAGACCTTATTTGGATTATCCTCAACAACAGAATCTTCTGGTTTGAAAACGACTAATTAATTGATTTATCAATTAAAAAAACCTTCCTCAAAATCGGGAAGGTTTTTTGTTAGAATTCACTATCAATCATGTGAGCAACTTTATAGGCTGCTATATCATTAATTAAAGAAGAGACAAATCCAACAAGAAGCATGATTGGAATGTTAATTAACATTGATAATCCAGCTTGAGTAGGAGTTGTATATATCTTTAAGACGAAATAATTGAATAAGGTTAATGCAGGAGTAATGGCGACGTAATAAATAAGAGTGATAATCAAAGTTGATAATAAGCGGTAAGGCATATTTCCAGTATATGTATCATTCTTAACGTGGAATAAACCAGTAAACCATCTACCAATTTTAGTTAAAGGAACAAACATACCCACCAGCATAGCGATCGTGAAGCCCACTAAAAAGTTATATAACATATTGAGCCAGACAATATCAGTAAAGTTGATAGTGAGGATACCACTGTCTAAATCACTCGCGCCAACAATTGAAGCTGATAGGCATAAGAAGAAGCAGACAGGGATGTTACATAGTAAGCAATATACAAATGTCGCAAGTTTTATTCTCATAACGTGCAATATTCTAGTCACATGTAAATAAATATTCAATAAAAAAGTAAATTTTTATATAATTTACCACGATGAAAGAATTTGATGTTTATCTATTTGATTTTGATGGGACTTTAGTTGATAGCTATGAGTCTTTGGTTTTAGTCTTCTCTGGAGCCTACGGCAAAGTTGGAGTTAAAGTTCCTGATGGCTATGTTTTAAGATTGATGCGTTGCCCTCTTGTTGCTGGCTATGACGGACTAAACGCTCCTAAAGACGAAGAAAGTGTCAAAATCTTCACTGATGAAATTTTGAGACTTCTTGATGACGAAGAAGTTTTAAGAGCCACTAAATCGTATAAAGAAGTAGAAGAAGTTCTAAAAGAACTTGTTAAAAGAGGAAAGAAACTTGGTATTGTGACCTCTAATAACAAAAAACACGTCTGTGATGTCTTAAAATTCTTAAATATTGATAAGTCATTATTTTCAGTAATTATTGGTAATGAAGAAACTAAAAAACATAAACCAAATCCAGACCCGATTTATAAGGGACTTGAAATGCTTGGTGTTAGTAAAAAAGGTGTATGTTATGTAGGCGATGCGCTTGATGACATGAATAGCGCGCTTAATGCGAAAGTCACCCCAATTCTTGTTGATCGAAATGATGAATATGATGGTGAATGCGAAATTGAAATCACCAATTTAAAAGAACTATTAAATTATTAATTGAATCTTATGTTTATCCATAGTATTATATACTTATGGATAAGAAAGAACTTATTGAGTTATTAGATGCGACTAATGGTGGAGATGCTTCCGCTATTAATAAGCTTGTTAATTATTATCTAGAAATTAATGACTATAAATCTGCTTTTGATGTTGCTTATCGTTTTAATTTTATGAATGACCCAAAAGGATTAGGCACCCTTGCTTATTTTTATAACAATGGGCTAGGTGTTGAGCAAAATATATCAAAAGCTAAAGAACTATATAAACGTTCTCTTGATTTAGGTGAACTTAGTGGTGGATATAATCTCGCTCTTATCTACATCAAAGAGAAAGACTATGACGCCGCTCTTAAATATTTATTGAGCGGAGTAACAAGCGACTATATTCCCTCCATTAAATTATTAGCCAATATGTATATTAATGGTGATGGAGTGGTTGAGAGTAAAGACGTAGCGATCAATCTATTAAATAAAGCAACTGCTTTAGGAGATAAAAAGAGTCATGTTTCTTTAGGTAAAATTTATTACGCTAATAAGGAATATGAAAAAGCGTTTAATGAATTCTCCTTTGGCTTAAATGATAATGATCCTGATTCTATATATTATGTGGGGTTATGCTACGCAAAAGGGTTAGGTGTTAAACAAGATTTCGCTAGTGCCTTCAAGTATTATGAAATTGGGGCACATTTGAATGAACCGAGATCGCTATATAATTTGTCTCTATATTATCGAAACGGTAATATAGTTGCGCAAAACGTTGATCTAGCTAATAAGCTAGAAGAGCAAGCGATTGAGAACGGATTTAAAAAATAATTTATTAATTATTGTTCTTGTGCAATAATCAATAGAAAGAGTGAACGAAATGGGAAGTAACAGTTTAAGAAAAATCAAAGAAGTTAACGGATGGAAAATCAATCATCCACATAGTGCTGCAAATATTTTTTATATCATTTTCACATTATTACTTGTAGCCACTCCTCTTGCTTTCTTATTCTTACCAAGCGTTACTTTGGTTGATAACATTTTACAAACGAACTCCTCATTTAATGGCATTGATTTAATCAAGATGTCTATTGAATTACTCAAATATTTGATTAATGAAGGCGGAACAAAGACTAGTAATGATTGTCTTAATGCTTTACTTAATGCGGATGTAGTGGGTGCCAATATCGCTTCTATGGCCCCATATTTCCTACTCACCCTTGCTGGATGCTTAGGATTAATTGTTGTTTTCTCACTTGTCTTATTTATTCTCTTCTTAGTAAATTTACTAAAAGGTTATCTTAATCATAGTGGAGCTGTTAAAGTCTTCTCTGTGATTAATTTCTTCTTATCACTAGCATATTCCTCATTTGTCTTGGTGTTCTTCTTTGGATTTAAAGGAACCGCTGTTTGTATCAGTGGTGTTTACACAATGCATTGGTATTGGCCAATTATTATCGCTAGTGGTTATTTAGTGTTTATTATTATTATTGCGATTATTTATTCTGCAAGCTTTAAAGATTCTATCCCTGAATCTCAACTTGAATTCCATGATGATACTCCAACCGTGGAGCACGTCACTAAAGTTCACCAAGTGAATGTTGCTAAATTTACTGGTAGTTCTACACTTCCTAAAAATTTAACTTCCATCGGTGGACATGATTATGCTGAAAATCAATCCTTAGTGGTTGCTGATATTCCTAGTGCTGTTAGTAAGATTGGTACTGGTGCTTTTGCTAACTGCTTAAATCTTAAAGTTGTTACTTTACCTAATGGAATTAGAGAAATTGGAAGCAACTGTTTCTTTAACTGCGTTTCTTTAGAAAGAATTAATTTTAACGGCACTAAACAAGAATGGAAGAAAGTTGCTCGTGGTTCTAACTGGCTTCTTAAAGCAAAGACCAATTCTGTGGTCTGCACTGATGGAGCAATCACAGTGAACATCTATCATTAATGAATTATTTGATTGATAATACTCGATATGTTCTCGGGTATAACGATAAGGGTGAAGAAGTAGATAATTTTCAAGTCCATAAAGTGGTCGAGAAAATTATTTTTGAAATTGACCGTGTTTGTCGAAAAAATAATATTGATTACGCTCTTGCTTTTGGTAGTGCCTTAGGCCTATACAATTATCAAGGATTCATCCCTTGGGATGATGATGGAGATATCGCCATCAATTATTTTGATTATGATAGATTTGTTGAAGCCTTAAAAAAGGATTTGAGTGATGAATTTACTTTTGACTGCGAAAAAGTGAATAAAAGATATAACCCACTTATTCCTGCTTTTAAGATTAGATACAAGGCCTCTTATATCAAAGAAAAGAATCGCTTTACCCTTCCTGATCGTACAAAAGATAGAGGGATTTTTGTCGATGTTTGTCTTTTTATGGGTGTTCCTGAAAGTGTTAGAAAGCACAAAAGAACATTTATTAAATCTAAGCTACTGATGCCTTTTTATGTTTTCTTCGATGCTTTTTGTCATCTTAATCCTTACTTAATTAGGAAATCACTTAGGAAATATGAAAGAAAGATTGCGGTTAAATATAAAGATAGCAATCGAGTTAGTCAGACAGTAATTATCCCTTTCCAAGAATTACCAAAGAAATTTGTAGAAAATCTCTCATTCCCTAAAAATGTTATTTATCCATTTAAAGAATATGATTTTTTAGGGAAGAAAATATTCTCCTTCAACAACGTTGAAGAATTCTGCCGACTCCGCTATGGAGAAAAGGCTCTTAAAAAGATTGATGAATCTGGAAAAGTTATTGATCCATTTAAAGAAAAAAACAAAAGTGGTGGTCATATGAGCGTCATCAACATCTATAAATAATGCGTGCACGCAAAATAATTATTGAATTAAGAAAATTATTCTTGTATATTGATTAAGCGTTTAGAAATAAACGTCAAATTGCTCTGAATAAGAGTGGCCAGGTTGCCACTCTTTGTTTTTAAGGGAGATATTCATGGATATAATTCGTCATAAGGAAGCATTAGAAAAGAAAATCAATGAACTCGGCTACGACCTAATTTCTATTAATAGAAAAATAGAAAAAGGTGATGTTATTATTTCTATTGTTGTGGACCGTGTTGATCCTATTGATATGGATTCAATTGTTTCTTTAAGTAACGAATTATCTTCTTATATCGATTCTATCGATGAGAGTAACGAAAAATATTTCTTAGATATCTCTTCTTTAGGAGCAGAAAAACCATTAAAGATTGAATCGCTCAAAGATTATGTTAGTCGATATGTCAACGTCCATATTGTTAACCCAATTGAAGGAGAAAACATTTTCGAAGGTGATTTAGTTGAGGTTAATGAAGATTCTATTACTCTTTCTTATCGAATTAAAACAAGAGTAAAACAAGTTGTTATATTACTTAGTAATATATATAAAATTCGTTTAGCAATTAAATTTTAAGGAGTGTATTTATGGCTATTAACGTAAGTGAAATTA
>CADBUF010000024.1 GCA_902797795.1 uncultured Erysipelotrichaceae bacterium | reverse complement strand
CGGTTGGTAACCTTAAACCAAAACAAAAATAACTGACAACAGTTATATGAGAGCTCCTAGAGCTCAATCCCTCTGCTTAGCTTAATTAACCCGACATAGGGTCCCGACAATCGTTGGGGCAGAGCGCCACTCAAGGTTTTCGTCTTTCACGCTTGAAATTGGTGTCATAACAAAAGACTAGTGACTTATAGTGGACTTGTTAATAAGTCATGAAATCTCGTTAGTCTCGCATGATGTAGTGAGTCAATATACAAAGTCATGTTAAAAACAAATATTGTCTAAGCTGTAGGCGATATTGTTGGGCCATCTTCGGACGTGGTTTCGACACCACCGGCTCCACCAAAAGTAAATAATGTCCTAACTATGTTAGGATTTTTATTTTTCTTTTTTCGTGATTTTTTCATTATTCTCCACTAATATATAGTTGATGTCCTAGTTGGACACAGAGGTTTATTTATGAAAATTTGTATTTCTGCGGAGAGTACAATTGATCTCCCAAAAGACTTATTAGAAGAATTTGGAATAAAAACAATCCCATTTGGAGTCATCCTTGGTGAAAAAAATGGATTTGATGGTGAAATAACTCCTGATATTATTTATGACTATGTTGATCGTACTGGCGTTCTTCCAAAAACAAGCGCGATAAACGTTGCTCAATTCACTGAATATTTTTCTAATTTATTAAAAGAATATGATGCAGTTATTCATTTTTCCCTTTCTAGTGGCATTTCTAGCGCTTGTCAAAACGCGATGATTGCCGCTCAAGAATTAAAAGGAGTATATGTTGTTGATACTTTGAGTTTATCTACTGGCATTGCTTTACAAGCAATATATGCATCTAAACTTGTAAAAGAAGGATTAAAACCAGAAGAAATCGTCAAGAAGGTTAGCGAAAGAATTCCTCATGATCAGACTAGTTTCGTGCTCGCTACGGTTGATTATTTATATAAAGGTGGTAGATGCTCTGGTTTAGCTAGACTTGGTGCCCTCTTATTTAGAATTAGACCACAAATCATTATGTCTGAAGGAAAAATGAATCCAGGAAAGAAATATACTGGTAAACAATTAGATTGTGTAACTAACTACTGTAAAGACACATTGGAACAATTCAATAACCCTGATTTATCCCTTTGCTTTGTCACTCATAGTGGTGCAACCCCAGACATGATTGAAGCCGCTAAAAAGGCAGTTGAAGAAAGAGGCTTTAAAAGAGTCCTTGTCACTACTGCAGGAGCGACAATTTCATCGCACTGTGGACCTAAATGTCTTGGCATTCTTTATATGAACGATGGTGGCAGATAAGCCACCTTTTTTCTTAATGTAGTTTAAAAAACTAAATAGCCTTTTTGGACACTGTCTAAAATAATCTAATTTCTTGTTGAACTACTATATATGAGATGTTAAATTAATGACAATGATTTACGCTTCACTTGTTAAGCGAAATTGAGGGGGGACAAACATTAATGACTAATAATATTGATCCTAGGACTAAAACCTTAACTAGTGATGAAGAAACAGTGGAAATCATTGAAGTTATTGAAGAATGTGACGATTATTCCGATTTGGATGATGAACCAGCCACATACGAATATGACTTTGATGAAATCTTCTAAAACATATTTGTAAATCAATTGTATTAACGAGTTTGCTAACTCGTTTTTATTTTTTTGCTATAATATACGCGTATGGAAAAATTTAAGAAATTATCTAAACTCCATAAATATGGGGCCGCTATAAGCTTCTTAGCAATGGAGATATTTGCTTTAATCATCTTTTCTTTTGGTGATAACTTCATTCTATATAGTAGTTTAAGCATTGCCTTAATGGTGTTATTGATTCTTTTTAACATTAGACAAATTAATGTTGATGGGGTTAGCTCAATTGCCTTCTTAATATTCCCATTATTTCTATATGTCCTTTTATCTGCTTTAGGAATCTATAGTCGCGCTCATGTTCTATGGGGTGATTTTTCTACCGCTGAGATTGTTTTTATTCCTTTGGGATTACTTCCTATTTGCTTTTCAGGATACCTTTTAGCGATTGATAAAACTTTTGATATTAAGATTTTCTTAATTGTCATTTATGGTGCACTTGCCTTATTAACTGTCATTAATATGATTTGTAATTATGTTAATTTTGGTATGTTCTACACCGTTTTATATAAAGGATATAGGATGTATTACGCTGGTGAAGTGAGCGACTTAACTGTTGAGAATTTCGCTTATGTCTTACACGGACTAAAATTTGTTGAAGTGAAGATGTCTCAATATGTTCTTATTCCAGCTTTATTATTAACATCTTCTATTTCCTTGTTATTTATTTCTCCAAAGGAACACAAGAAAACGTTTATTACCTATGCTGGATTTACATTCGTGGGATTATTTGCTTTAGTAACTATTCCTACTTTATTAGGTGGAATTGCAATTGGAATTATTATTGTTATTGATGGACTCATTCTTCTTATTAGAAAATTTAATAAAATCTATAAACCTGTTAAGGTTTTTGTCTATATACTATTAGTTTTAATTATTCTTGGCGTATTGGTGTTTGCCTTAGCGCATCAAGAAAAATCAAGTATCGCTAACACTATAGCTAATAATGGAACACTTAATAGACTATTTAATAATAATAGTTACGCGGAGATGTATTCTCCTTCAGTTACTAACTTATTCTTTGATAATTTCTTTGGGAATTACACGATTCGTCCACTTTTAGATCCTGTACCTGAAACTAAACTCACAAATAGTTTCTTATTTGATAACATTACCACTAGTGGAGTTATTGGTGCGCTTGCCTTTATTATCTTCCTAATTGTCGGCTTTAGAGGCTTTAGAAGATATATTTTAAACAGTAAAGATGAAATGTCTTCTAAAGTTACTTTATTAGCGTTCTCTATCTTCTTTGTGATCTTCTCTGCATTATTTGTTGATCGTGATTATGCTTTATTTTATCGAGTGATTAGACCAATGTATATGACTGGTCCATTCTTTATTTTGGTATTTATTCTTACTTATGTTACTGCAAAAGAATATTTCCAAAGGCCAAAAAAAGAAGCTGTTACTTCTAATTCGGAGGTGAGCGTTAATGCGTAAGAAATATTTGTTACTATTTCCACTTTTAATCGCCCTTTCTAGCTGTGGTGGTTATTCTTTAGATTATATTGTTGAAGGTGATAAATATATCTCTTCTAATTTCTTAAAGAATTATTATGAGCACTGGGACGACGAACTCGCTAACGCGGCCCGTTTAGTGTCTTATAACGTTGATGATAGTCGCATTACTTCGTTTAAACAAATTGGTAATCTTGATCCAAATTACGCGACCGCTAATCCAGATAGTTTAAATGAATCTAAATTAGATGCTTATTCACACGCCCACATGCTCAATAATTATGATGAGTCATTCAAATATGGAGTGCAGTCTAAATTATTTGACGGACGTTTCCTTTGTGATGGTTTACAACAACGTAGCAGAATCCAAATAAGAGAAAATAAAGGCTTCTCTGTGCGTTTTTCTAAGGAAAGTGATGGTTTATCTTATTTTGCAATGAACTTCAAAACCACACTTAACAATCAAACAAGATGTTATAAAGTTGATGAAAGCGAACACCCAGTAGATGTTGAAGCTCGTATTGACTCTGATAAATTCCATAGTTCTGTTATTCAATTAACTGTCACTATCTTTGTTAAACAAGAAGGATATATTATCGGTTATGATTTTATTTCAACATTAGATTTTGATGAATGTTACTGTAACTATGATCGTATCCTTAGAAAAGAAGGAGAAAGCGAAGATCCAGAACCATCCAAAGAAACCACTAATAACGGAAGTATTTATTATTTCTATGGCTTTGATTTAAGCAAAGTTAGAACATACAATAATGAACCTTTATCTAGAATGGTGGGCTTCTCTATCAATTACAAAGTAATCTCTGATAAATTAAATGAATTTAATGAAGGCAAATATATCGATGGAAATCCAGTAGAAAAAATGGATTACGCGATATTCCTTTACGAAGTATATTTACCTTATACCTATTGGCATTAATTATTTACGATATTTACTAATATCTAACCATTCACCCATTTCATAGTCACACTTATCATCGTCTAAAATAAGTGTTCCTTTCGCAGGGGTGAAGGTCATTTCTGAAAAATATATTGTTCCGTTGATATTATATAAATCAACTCTAACAAATGGAAAAGGTGAGGCTAAGTCCTCACTTATTTTTACCATTTCGTCGAAGTTCTTAGGCTTTTTAAGAGGATATTCGGTCTTTCTCCATCCATTAAACTGTGATCCATCGAAAGGAGACCAATCGATATAATAATTGTTATATCTAATGTCTATTCCTCTTGAAGTAACAACATAAAGATTTTTTGCTTTACCATTAAAGACATGAATTTTATATTCGGTTGGGAGTTTGTTATTTTCTAACATCAATTCTTCAATGACAATTTGCGGTTTAATTGGGGAGTAGTGGAGTTCTACGGTCTTTTTACCGTAATTGGTCTTTAGCCATTTTCTAAATTTGTTTTTTATAAGTTCTACATCCATTTTGCTTTTATCAAAACAAATGTAATTCATCGCACATCCATGTGAACATTTCATCGCAAAAGAATTAGGAAGTTTATCAAAATCGATCTCATCAACGGAATCATAAACTCCGAGGCAATTAATTAATAGATTCTCATATCCTTTTTCTTTTACGTATTCTGTTACATCCACTCTTCCAGCGCATTTACTTACTAAAGGCATTTTAGGATAAACATATAAACGTAGATATTGAAGCTTTTCTGTATAACGATTTAAATGTTTCCAATCTAATTTATGATGGGTGATGTATTTATATTGATATGAAATATAAGCTTTTTTATTTAAAGCTTTAACCACACCTCTAAAAGGAGAGACAAGCGCTCGTTTAAGTTTATTTTCTTTTAATCTTTCATTAAGCATTGTTTTTCTTCTTTCTTCGAATGAACGATGACACTAAATCTTCTTTGATTAAGGCTAAAGAAACAAGATATATTACCGCATCAATAGCGACAACAGATACAAGTTCTAACGCCATTGCTTTTTCTATTCCCATACCTCTATTTGTTAAGAAATTATAAATAGGGTCTTTTAGAAAGAATGTAACTAGGAATATTAAGGCAGTTACACCTAAAATCTTAAGGGAGTTCCAATTAAAGAAGGCTTTATTTACCCATTTCCAACTTACCCCGAATAGGAATATCAGAATTAAAGCGTCTGTGATGACTGTTCCTATAGCAACACCGATTGAAGGGTTTTCTTTGAAAACATATTTTCCAAATACAATAGAAAAGACAATGTTTAATATTGTTCCACCTAATAAGGCAAAGAGGTAATATTTCTCTTTTTTGGTTGGTAGAAGAATTTGCCCATAAATGATGTCAGAAATTGAATAAGTCAACATCATTGACGAAAGGATAATTAGTACAGTAGGAGCGTTAATATATCCAAATTTAGGATCAAAGGAAGTGTTACCACTTATTAAACCCGTAATTGGTTTAGCAAGTAACGCCATAGTCGCTATTGCAGGAAGAACAATAAATAAACAAATATTAATAGAGTACTTATTAATACGGTTGAAATATTTTTTGTCTTCTTGCGCGTAGCATATTGCCGCTCGAGGGATAAAGACTGTACTTAGAGCAGTAATAACTCCAATAATGACATCAATTCCCTTAATGCCTACAGAATAAGAAGCAACTTCAGCTTTACTGTTATCAATAAAACCAAGAATGAATGTATCAGTTTGATTATAGAAAGAAATAATAAGAGATATTGAACAAAGCACTAAAAGTGGTTTAATCAATTCCTTAATCCTATAAGGCATTGTCTTTTTTAAAGACACAAATTTACGTATATAAAACAAATTAGCAATCGTGGTCAATATAGTGACCGAGGAAGTTAATAAAGCGTAGATATAAATATCACCTGGAGTAGTAACAAAGGCTACGATTAATAAGGTTGATAACGCTAAAACGACAATTGTTCTAACGGACATATAGAACTGTTTCTCTAAAGCGATAAATAACCATTCAAAAGAGAACGCTCCTGAGAGGAAGTTCAATGACAAGATAAATATCAACTCTTTGCTTTCAGCAAAATTAGGAACTGAGAACACTAATGTTGTCATAAAACCAAATGACAATAATGTGGTTATAAGTTGAATTAAAAAGAATGTTTGGACCTTGTTAGATAATAATTCTTTGTTATTCTTAACTTTCACACATTCTCTAATAGCGAGATTAGGAATACCTACTTTAGCAAGAACAAGGAAATATAAAACAAAAGTGTTGGCCCAAGTATATGCACCTAAAGAATTTGCACCTAAATATCTACAAACCCAAGGGAATGTAATGAATGACAATATCGTTAAAACTAATGTTCTAGCGATATTAATGATGACATTAGTACGGGTTTTATCTTCCATAGCAAATATTATATTCTCTATACGCTTATTTTTGAAAACTAAATATTTTCAAAGTTGTTTGTATTTATATTTATAAATGAGTTTGGTAAGATTGTTAGTATGAAAATATTAGTTGTCTGCCAATATTATTATCCTGAGAACTTTGTTGTTTATAAGTTTGCAGAACAATTTGTTAAAGACGGATATGAGGTCCATGTTTTAACAGGCAAGCCAAACTATGGGTATGGGAGAATCTTACCTGAATATAAAAATGTTTCAGAAGAAGTGATCAATGGTGTTAATGTTCATCGTGTAAATATCTATCCTCGAAAGAAGAATAGATTATCGATCGTTAAGAACTACCTATCATTTTGGAGAAATTCAAAAAAGTGGGTTAAGAAAACAAAGATAAAATTTGACTATGTTTATTCAATGAGTCTCTCTCCTATAACAATTTGTAGTGCTGGTAATTTATATAAGAAGATTCATGGCAGTAAACACATCATTCATTGCCTAGATTTATGGCCAGAAAGTGTGCTTGTTACTAAGGCAGTAAATAAGAAATCGTTAATCTATAAAATCTTATATCGTTGGTCTAGGAATATTTACAAAAACGCCAGCAAAATCCTTGTAAGTTCACCAAGTTTTATCGAATATTTCCGCAATGTTTTACTTTTACCAACTGATAATATTCGCTATGTTCCACAGTCATCTCTGATTGAAGATAACAATATTACTCCCTACGATTATGGTAAAGGTACGCACATCTTATATTGTGGTAATTTAGGTCTTATTCAGCTCATTCCACTTATTACTGAGACCATGGATAAACTTAGAGATTATGATATTTATTTCCATGTTATAGGTATGGGACCAATGTCAAATTTCTTAGTTGAAGATATTCAAAGAAGAAGGTTAGAAAATAAGGTTATTTATCATGGACCAATTGTCGCTAAACTTGCTGCTTCTTATTTTAAAAACGCAGATGCGATATATGTTTCTTTAAAAAATGAAGGATCGGTTGGAAAAACCATTCCTAGCAAACTTCAAATGTCGATGAATTTTGCTCGCCCTATTATTGGTGTTATTCAAGGAGACGGCAAAGACGTCATCAATGAAAGCGGTGGTGGCTTTATAGCAGACGAGAATTCTGAATCTATAAAGAAAGCCATCCTCGCAGTTCATAATTTAACTAAAAAAGAAAAAGCCCATTTAGGTGAGCTTAATCGTCGTTATTATGATGCTCACTTCTCTTCGAGAGAAGTATGTAAATCAATTGAGAAAGATTTTAGATAACAAACTATTATCAATTTCTTTATTAACATTTTTGAGCGATGTATATTTCATCGCTTTATTTTTGCCTTTCTCTAATAATTCCTCTTTTGCTTTATTACTTAAAGATAAGGCCTTTTTAATTGCGGACAACAAATCTTTTGGATCTCCACTTTTTGCCCAGATAATAGAGTCATCGTAATGTTCTTTTAAAAGTTTGTTTTCTACTGTAACAGTTGGGACGCCATTAGATAAAAATTCAATGGTCTTACTTGGTATAGAAAAGTCATCAATGTTGTTATTTATTGGTCTAGGGTTGACCGCTAATAAAGAATATTTTTCTAAAGAAAGATTCTCATTATAGGCAACTGGACCTTTGTATATGATATTTTTATTACCTTTAAATGCATTCTTTAAGGATTGCAAATTAACATGATGTCCGCATAATACTAATTTTAGTTTAGGATCATTTAATTCATTAAAAGCATCGATTAAATTATAGACACCGTATTCTTTCATTAATGAACCACCAAAATAGATATAATCATCGTTTATTTCTCTTGGTAAATATTCTTTAACCTCGCTACTCACCCCATCAATTTTTGCAAATGGTTTGTTTTTGTTATTGTAAAGCTCGTTTAGTTTATCGGTTAAAACGATATAACCGTCTAATGATCTACCTAGTTTAAATAGCTTCTTTTTGTATCTTTTACTAATAAAAGAAATGTTGTTTGGAGAATCGGTCACGATGCCGACAATTTTCTTTTTGTATTTTTTAGAATATTTATAAGCATTTTTGAGTAAACTCAAATTTAAAACATCCACTAACACAACCTCACTATCAGGGATGGTGATTTGTTTAATTCTTTTAAACAACTTTAAATATTTACTAACTCTGTTAGTGGAGACAAATGGATATTTCCAAAAGATATTATCTTCCTTTACAATTTTTGCTTCTAATTTCTTGTCTTTGAAATATTTATTGATTGAGCGGACAGAAATAACATCAACGTCATGTGTGATGGCTAAAGAATGAATTAATTTATTATGAAAATTTTGATTGGAGAGATTAGGAGATACTTCCCATTTCTTTAAATATTCTTCAAAGGATTTTTCATCCATTGCCGATGTGAAATAAATAAGCTTATTCATCGTACATTTCCTCCAATATTTTATAGATTGTTTTCGCGCTGTTTTCAAAGGTATTATTTTTAACACTTTCAATCGCGTTTATAGATAGGGAGTCATCTATTTTGTTTAATTTATCAATGATTTCTTCTTTGTTGTTTATATCAACAAGATAACCATTATAACCATCTTTTATGTATTCTACTGAACTCATTACATTTTTAGATGAGATAACAGGTAATCCATTTGCTAAAGCTTCTAAAGTGGTGTGTCCAAAAATATCCTCTTTACTCAAAGTAATATAATAATTACAGCATTTAAATAACGAGAATAACTTATCTTTCTTCAGGAATTCCTTGATGATAACATTATCCATTTTGTTTTCTTTGATATATTTTTGATATTTATTTAATTCAGGACCTTCTCCAACAAGTAAAAGAATGTCGGCTCTCTTTTTGAATAGAGATATTAACTCCAAGTTATTCTTTCTATCAATGAATTGAGAAGCGTTAACAAATATCTTCTTACCTTTCGGTAAAGTAAATTCATCTCTTAAGGCGTCTTTATCTTTTATTGGCACTTTTAAGATTTCATCAGTTGAAAAATTAGAATAAGGATAATTAAAGATTCTATTTTCTGGAGCGCCGTAATATTCAAGATATTCGTTTGATGCTTTAGACGGAGATAAATAATAGCTAGCCTTAGATATTAATCTTGTTTTATACCATTTTTTTAATAATGATTCTTTTTTAACTAGACCACCATTAATGAGTAGACCAAATTTAATGTTGTGTTTACTCATATATTTAATAGCCTTAATTTCTGCTAAATGAGAATAGCCATTCATGATAATCAAATCAAAATCTGAATGGTGATTTTTGATATATCTTCTAACTTTGTTAGAAATGGACCCTTCTTTTCCAATATACCCATCTTTTAAGAAGAGATGTTTAAATTGGATGTTGTTTTCATAATAAAAAGAGTCAGGTCTATCTTTGGCTTTTGTTCTTTCAAATAATACTGTGAGATCACAATATTTTGATAGTTCATTAAAAACTTTTACCTTATATGGGGCTGGATGATTAAATATAATCAAGACTCGCATATTGATATTATACTATCCTCTTTTTACTTTTATAGTAAAATGTTTAATATGTATAACAGTTGGGATGATGTCTTTAAGGAAATAAAAAATAAGGACTACGCAATACGCCTAAAACAGTTTTTGGATGAAGAATACGCTAAATACACCATTTATCCAAAACGCTCGGATATGTTCAATGCTTTTAAACACACTCCGTTAAAAGAAGTTAAAGTTGTAATATTTGGACAAGATCCTTATCATGAACCTGGTCAAGCAATGGGGCTAGCGTTTTCTGTTCCAGACAATATTAAAACTCCACCAAGCCTTATAAACATTTATAAAGAAATCGAAAACGAATTTAATGAAATAATTGTTAATAAAGGTGGAGATTTAACCTATATTACCAAGCAAGGAGTTTTGTTGTTAAATACCATTTTAACGGTAAGAGAGCATCAACCAATGAGCCACAACATTGAAGAATATCGTCTTTTTAATAAAGATATAATTGATGTACTTAATAAACTTGATCAACCAATTGTTTTTCTTCTTTGGGGCTCTCCTGCAAAGAAACTAAGCTCATTTTTAACGAATAAAAACCACCTTGTTTTGTCTGCTACTCACCCAAGTCCATTGGGCGCTAATCAAGGTGGCTGGTTTAATAGTGGAATTTTCGTCAAAACTAATGAATTCTTAATCAAAAATGGCGTAAAACCAATTAACTGGATCAAAAATTTCTAACTAATTTTCCTGCTCGTTTTTGATTTTTTCTCTAATTAATACATATATAATTGCGAATAAAACGGCAACAATAACGCCAACGAAGAACCATCTCCAATATGGCTCCAATAATGCATTATGTTCTTCGATTGTAAGCTTTTTAGCGTACTTCACATTGTAATATTTTATTGCTATAGCTAATCCATATATAGCATTATCTAACGCTAAAGAGCCACAAGCTATAATCATTAACCTATAATTTGGCTTTTTAAGTATTGTCTTAATGATATGAAAAACAGTAAAGAGGATTAATAAAGCTCCCGTAACATATAAAACTAAATAATCAGGGTTAAATTCTGCTCCATATACGACGTTACCATTATATGAATCAGTGTATCCTTCATAACTATAAATATATTTGAGTAAATAATAAACAAATCCAAAAATTCCAACTCCTAATGCTGCTGGATTTAATACATAATCAAGAGCTTTGATTCTTTTGTCGGCAATTATTTCGTTTTCTTTATTTTGATATTCGAATAAGCTTGGCGCCCTATATTCGATTGCGGCGGCTAAAGCTGCAGTTAATACGATACATGGCCCCATATATGCTATGTTATAGATGAGACTATATAACCAAGGTTCAGTGTTATTTAAGTTAAAAGCAAATCCACTTTGATCAGTGAAGAATAATAGTCCTGAGAAATAATGTGATAAGAATTTTGCAAATCCACCAATACAAACACCGAGCACTAATAACCAGATTTTACTTTTCTTTGTTTCTGCATTTCTAAATAAAGGAATAACAATTGCACAAGTTGCAACAAAGCAATAAGGAAATACATAATCAAGTAAAACTTGCCAGAAACTCAATATATATGGACCAGTTGATAAATCAAGTAGCCCCATGATTAATCCTGTTAATATTCCAGGAATTGCTCCTCTTCTAAAAGCGACGATTACTACCGCTATCATCGCAAAGCCAATAGAGCCGCCTCCAACAAAAACTCCTTTAAGAAGAATGCCTTGCAATTCATCGAAAACAAATCCAAGTGCGGCAAATATGGCGATTTCACATATTGTCCTAACAATACCTATATTTTTGTACATACGTTTCCTCCTAAATAAAAACTCTGCACAATAGCAGAGAGCATTTAATAAAAAACTCCCTCCGCTAGAATTACCTAGATCAGGTATGGTCGACCATTCACAATGATCCTCTCAGCCAAGTTTACTTAGCTCCCGGTATTGATTATAAAACTAATGAATATTTTCTTCAAACTCTATCTAATATAGAAACTTACATAAATTGCTCTCATTTATGAGGCATTTATGTTATTATTGATATCACTAAGGAGTATTTAAAATGAAGAAAAAAGAACAAAAAACAGTTAAAGCAAAGGTTCTCACTCCAGAAGAAGAAAATGCTCAACTTGAGAAAAGTTTAGACACTATTAACCTTGATGAAATTGAAAAAAACGAACTTCCATTTGATAAAGATGTTGAAAATGAAAGAAAGAATATTTTTGTTACCTATCGTAAAGCTAGAACCAGAAACAATATTTTAATGATTGTTACTGTTGTTATTTTTATTGCCTCAATGATTCTTTTAGTTAATGAGAATACAAAGAGCTGGGGTCCAATTGTTGGTGGTGTTGCTATTGGAGTTACCATTTTAGGATTATTGGTTCACTACATTTTGACTAAAAACTTATTTCCAAATACCACTAAGAAATACATTCGTTTCTTTTTAACACAAAGTGACGCTTTCGTTTTTTCTTATAAGAGCATGACTAACAAAAAACTTTATATGGAAAAAAGATACGCTATTGGTGATGTCTTAGCGGATCGCTGCTATAAAGATGTAATTGATACCGCAAGTAGAAACATTGTCGAATTTTCTTTTAAAGGAAAAAATGTGCAATGTGGTGAACTTGCTTTATATTCTCAGGGTGCTAAGAAACGCACGAAAAATGTTATGTTTGTTGGTAAGTATTTAAGTTTCTCTAACGATTTACATTTTGAAGATCGATATATCATAAATATCAAAGGTTCTACTGAAACCGATAAACCAAACGATATTGAAGATTTAGAAGTTCTTTCTGAACAAAATAGATTTGTTATCTATGGTAAAAAAGGTGCTAATTTCGCCAAAGACTTAGGAAAAGACTTTGTTAATAATCTTAAATCCATTGAATGTCATAATGCTTTGCTTAACATGAACATTGTTTTATGGGCAGGACATACTTCAGTTTATATGTCTTATGACGATTCTATTGTCGCTATTCCATTCGATAAAGAAATCAACATTGGAAGTTATAATCAACTTAAGAAAAATATTAATGATGTTTGCGAAATTTGCTTAGGATAATTTATGAGTCTATTTGGTCATTGGCTAGCCATACAGTGTTATAAACATGATGGTTCCTTGCATCGCTGCTGGGACCGTGGTTTAGTCTTGGCTAATAATGACGATTTTATTGTCATCGCTACTAAAAAAGCAAAGGTTATGGAATATAATGGGAGACGTTGGTTTACCAAAGAACCAGCAGTTACCATCTTTTCAAAAAAAGAATGGTGGAACGCGATTTGCATGTTTAAAGAAGACGGCATTTGTTATTACTGCAATATTGCCTCTCCAGCTTTGATTAATAATCGCATGATTAAATACATCGATTACGATTTAGACGCCAAACTTTTTCCTAATGGTGATATAAGAATTCTTGATGAGAAAGAATATCTTAGACATAAAAATTTATATTCTTATAGCGATGATTTAGATACTGTTCTTAAATATCAAATGAAAGATATCGTTAAAAGAATGGAAAAACGTTTATGGCCATTTGATGATAAACGTGTACAAAAGTACTACAATAAGTTTTTAGAACTTATTTCTAATAAGGAAAAATAAAAGAAATGGAACACTATATATTTGACATTTTTTCATGCGACCAAATGAATGAATTTGGTTTAAAAATTGCAAAGAAAATTCCTAATGGAACAGTAATTGCTTTATTGGGTGATTTAGGTGCGGGTAAAACTACTTTAGTTAGGGGTGTTGCACGTGGTTTAAATATTAACGAAGTTGTTCAATCTCCGACATTTAACATTATGAAACTCTATTTAAAAGGTGACCGTCCTTTAATCCATATTGATGCATATCGCTTAGCGGACATCAATAATGATATTGGGCTAGACGAATATATCGGTTATGAAACTGGTTTAACCATGATTGAGTGGCCTTTATATATTGAAAATTTATTACCAGAAAATACTTTATGGATAAATATTTCTTCTATTAGTGAAACATCTAGAAAAATTGATATTTATTCTCTTGATCCTTCTTTGGTGGAGGTACTTAAATAATGTATTCGTTATTACTTGATAGCTCAAATACCTCTTTAGCGGTAGGATTAGAAAAAAATGGAAAACTTGTCGCCTATACTTCATATGAAGCATGGCAAAGACAAAGTGAATGTATGATTCCAGAAATCGATAAAATACTTGACTCCCTACATGTAAATAGAAATGAAATCGATAAAATCGTCTGCGCGATTGGACCTGGAAGTTACACCGGTGTACGTATTGCCTTAACCATCGCCAAAGTTAGCTCACTTTGTTTAAATGTTCCAATTTATCCGGTGAGTTCTTTAAGAATTTTAAAGGACAACGATAAACCATGTATTTGTCTTATTAACGCAAGAAGCAACCGTTCCTATTTTGGGGTATATAAAGGTAATGAAATCATCATTAACGATACGATTAAGACAAATGATGAAGTAAAAGAATATATTAACTTGCACAAAGATTATTCAATATGCGGTGATGCGAGATATTTAGGATTTGAAAATAAGGACAACAATGTCTGCTTACAAATGATTTCTTTGTTATCTTCTTTAAAGAAAGCAGAAAATGATTTGTCGGTTACACCTGTTTATTTAAAAGATTAATTATGAAATATTTAGATGTTGAAATGCGTGATATGACAATCGAGGATCTTCCTCAAGTGATGGAGATTGAAAATCTATGTTTTCTTCATCCATATAAAGAGAAAGATTTGATTTATGAAATAAATGAAAATCCTGTTAGCAATGTTTGGGTAATCGAATATTCAAATAAATCATTAGGACTTAAACAAATTGTTGGTTTTGTTGATTATTGGGTGACATTTGATAGCGGGACAATTTGTCAAATTGCCGTCCATCCTGATATTCAACGCTCAGGAATCGGCACCATTATGATGGAAGAAGTTAAAAAAGATGCTTATGCAAAACGAGTAAAAACATTAACTCTTGAAGTTAGAGAAAGTAATGTTAAAGCTATCAATTTTTATCAGAAACACGGCTTTGTCATTTCTCATAAAAAAGAAGGCTACTACTCTAACGGAGAAGATGCAATTTATATGATTTTGGAGGTGAGAAAGTAATATGGCGAAAATACTTGCTATTGAAAGTAGTTGTGATGAAACCGCTGCTAGTGTCATAAGTGATGGTAAATTACTTTCAAATATCGTCTCCACTCAAATTGATGTTCACCGCAAATATGGTGGTGTCATGCCAGAAATCGCTAGCCGATTACACGCTGAAAATATTTCAATTGTTATTAAGGAAGCGATGGAAACCGCAAATGTTAAGTTTGAGGAATTAGATGCGGTCGCGGTCACTAGAGGACCAGGCTTAATTGGAGCACTTCATGTTGGTTTACAAGCTGCAAAAACTATTTCAATGCTTTATAAGATTCCTCTTATTCCAGTTCACCATTTAGCGGGACATATATACGCAAATGAATATGTTTCTGTATTCAAATTCCCAATGCTAGCGGTAGTTGTTAGTGGTGGAAATACGGAGCTCGTGTTAATGAAAGATCATCTTGATTTTGAAATATTAGCCAAAACCAGAGATGACGCGATTGGTGAATGCTATGACAAAGTTGCTAGAGTTCTTGGACTTCCTTATCCTGGTGGTATTCCAATTGATAAATTAGCAAAAGAAGGACAACATACATACGATTTACCAACACCATTAAAAGGTGAACATACCCTTGATCTGTCGTATTCTGGATTAAAAACTAATGTCATTAATCTCGTTCATAATCTTGAACAAAAAGGTGAAAAGGTTAATGTTAGTGACATGTGTAAATCATTCCAAGATGTCGCAGTTGGATTAGTTATCGACCGGACGATCAAGGTCGTTAAAGAATACAAAGTTAACCAAGTAATTTTAGCAGGTGGTGTATCTGCTAATTCATATCTAAGAGAAGAGATGAGCAAAGAAATGAATAAACTTGGAGTTGAAATAAAAATCCCTCCGATGTGGTGTTGCACTGATAACGCTGCAATGATTGCGAAGGTCGCCGAAAGGCTATATGAACTTAAAGTTTTTGCGCCTTTAGATGTTTCAGTTGACCCAAACTGGGAAATTGATGAATGGAATAAATTCTAAAATCTTTATTAAAAGATTAACTGCTTATTGATATAATGACACGTGAGGAAAAAATCATGAAGAAAATTGATATTAAGAATTTTGATTTATATGACATTGTCGTTTGTGGCGATGATGAAGAGAAAATTGGATTGAGTGATGCTTTGGTTCATCTACAAGGTTGGGTAAGAACTAATAGATCAAATGGTCAAATTGGTTTTATCGAATTTAACGATGGAACTTATTTTAAAAACGTTCAACTCGTCTATTCTAAAGATAATGAAAAATATGAAGTGCTTGCTTCTTTAAGAAATGGCTGTGCGATTGATGTTACTGGTAAAGTTACTTTTACTCCAGAAAATAAGCAACCATTTGAAATTAATGTGACCGATGTTACTTTATTGGGTGATTGTGATGAAGATTATCCTCTTCAAAAGAAGAGACATTCCTTTGAATTTTTAAGAGATATCGCTCATATTAGACCACGCGGAAATACATTCCAGGCTGTTTTTAGAGTAAGAAGCGTTCTTTCTTTCGCGATTCATCAATTCTTCCAAGAGAGAGGCTTCATTTATGTTCACACTCCAGAAATTACCACAAATGATGGAGAAGGAGCAGGCAATGTTTTTGATGTAACTACTCATGATACTAAGGATCCGTTCTCATTCTATGGCAGAAAAGTTAATTTAACTGTTACTGGACAATTACATGTTGAGCCATTTGCTTTAGCCTTTAGAGATGTATATACCTTTGGTCCTGTTTTTAGAGCCGAACATTCTAACACAGTTAGACATGCTTCTGAATTCTGGATGATTGAACCTGAAATGGCGTTCTGTGATTTAAATGGAAACATGAACATCATTGAAGAATGTATTAAATATTGTATTGCGTATGTTAAAGAAGCTTGTCCAGAAGAAATGAAATTCTTCAACACAATGATTGATAACACTCTTATTGAACGTTTAGATCATGTTTTAAATTCTGAATTTAAGAAAATGAGCTATTCAGAAGGTATTGAAATCCTAAAGAAAGCCGTTAAAGATGGTGTTAAATTTGAAAACAGCAATATTGAATGGGGTATGGATTTACAAAGTGAGCATGAACGTTATTTAACTGAAAAAGTGGTTAATGGCCCACTCTTCTTAATTGATTACCCACGTGAAATCAAAGCTTTCTATATGAAAGTCAATCCAGATAATAAAACTGTTGCTGCATGTGACTTATTAGTTCCTGCGGTTGGTGAACTCGTCGGTGGTTCTCAAAGAGAAGAAAGATATGGTGTCTTAAAAGCCAAGATGGATGAAATGGGTATTACCGAAGGTCTTGAATGGTATTTAGACACTCGTAAATATGGTGGATGTGTCCATTCTGGTTTTGGAATTGGATTTGATAGATTACTCATGTACATTACTGGTATGCAGAATATTCGCGATGTTCAACCATATCCACGTACAAGCAATTCAATTAAATATTAATTATGGTTTCTAAAGAAGTAATGAAGTTAGAAAAAGAAAAAAGAAAAGCAGTTGCGAAGAAACGCATCTGCTACCTTTTAGTTGTTCTTGATCTTTTACTTATTATTTATTTCTTTGTGCAAATCATTTTATTAATCCAAGGCAAATAATTATTGTATTGGGTTAATTGAATTATTTTGATTATTAGCCTCGTCTTGGCGGTAGCCATCGAGGCTTTTTTCAAACACTTGTCTACTTCTTTTATACAATAAAGCAGTTCTACTCAATAAGCATGAAGAGATAATAACGTACCAAATTCCACCAACAAAGAAACAAGGAACAACAATATAACTGGCCCACGCTTCTGCGGCTAGATGTGGTGTGTTATCTAAAACGATTTTTTGGAATCTAATCAAATCATATTCGTTTCCTGTGAAAGAACCTGATGATTTCCAAGTCCAAAATAGAGTACCAAAGCCAACTTCAGTACTAAATAAAGGATAGTGCCAATCATCAGTAACAGCGTTTCTAATTAACAAAATTATTAAACCCACTAAGATTATAGCTAGTGGAATAACAGTTTGCTTTAAGAATAAAGCCCAGTTTTTTGCTCTTCCATATTTAACAAGGTGCTTTTTATCAGTAATGACTTTATAAACAACAACATCATGAATGAGAGTGTCAATCTTTCTTGATTGAAGTTTCATGATTCTTAAAAGAACAAATCCTAATAAGGCGATAAAGGCAATTAACACAACCAAAATCAAAAGAAGTGAAAAGATTAATCTTTTATCACCATCTGAAAGAGAAAGTAGACTAATATTGACCATAGTCGTTCATCTCCTCCTCTTTGATTTCTTTTTCTAAATCATCTATCCCTTGATTCTCATTTTCAGTAGGAGGTTCTTCCAATACTGTTGGAGTTGGATTAATTGGTGAAGTAGTAGTTTCGTTATTTAAAGATGTCTCTTCGGTGTTATTGATAGTTTTTAAACGTTTAACTTCGACATCTTCTGGAAGATCCCCAAAAAGATTTCTTCCGGTGAAGAATAAGTAAATCATTTTAATGAATTGATAGATAATCACAAAGAAACCGGCAACAGCGTATAACGCAATTGCGATCACTAAGATTGGGAATAGGAAGAAATAACCAAGTCCCTTTGCAATACTTTTTAAAATACCCATATTCTTTTCTCAATTACTATTTTATAGTGTTGGTCTTTTCTTTGAAACAATAATTGAGTATAAAATCGATTATTGTTACAAGCACAAAGAATATGTGGATAAGTGTAAGTGGCGTGCCCGCAGGCATTTTTTGATATGAAAAGGCAAACAAGAAAACGAAAACGATGAAAGCCGCTAATAATGAAAGATAGATTATTTTGTTCTTCTTGCTAAATAGATTAAAGAGAAGATAGATGATTGATGGAAGTATCAATAAGGTGAAAAGCAAAGCATAATCTTTAAAGAAAATGATAGAGAAAATTGTCATTATTAAGTCGATTAAATATAGTGCATATAAAATTACTCTATTATTCAATTCTAGGTTAATTTCTAGATTTAAGCGTTTTGCCTCATACTTTATGAAAACATATGTCACTAAAATCTGAATTTGGGCAACAATGTAAGTGAAAATATTCGTCAAAACTCCCTTAAATTGGAAATCTGTCAATCCAAATAATGTGTATAAAGAATTAAAGAAATTAATGTTTGTAATGCATTTTTCTATGAATATGAAGGTTAAATACGTTACTACAAATTGTATGATCGTGTTAATTTGTATGATGTATAAAGCATTTACATGTTTTTCTATTAAAATCCCAAATACAAAACCGGTAATTAGTGATGGGAAAACATAGATAAAAGAATCAAAAATACTAAATCCTGCTGTAACGGCGAGACATAACCCCATGCTAGTTAGGAAATAAATTGGGTAATATTTCTTCTTGCAGTAGATAGTGATTATCATGCTTGTTAAAGGAAGAATAAACACTAAAAGAAGAAATAAGATTGGTAATAAACTACTTAATAAAACAAATATGACATTGATAGATGAAAGAATACCAATAAAGGCAATATTTTCTACCGGAGTTTCCTTTTTCTTTAAGAAGTTCATATATCAATGATAACAAACATAAAAAAATTTTAAAAAATTATTCGTTTAGGGACTATTAAATTTATAGAGGCACCTTTATGAAAAAGTTTATATTCATTTCTCTCTTACTTATTTCTTGTTCTTCTAATATAAGTGTCAATATTTCTGAACCAATTATTAATAAGGAATATAGCTATGATGATGTTTCTACAATGATTGAATTTGAAGACATCTTCAATCAAATAGAAGAAGACTATCTTATATATTTTTTCAGCACAACATGTGGACATTGTGAAGCTTTAAAACAGGAGATTATCTCTTTTTATAGCTTGAATATCATAACAATTTATTTTGTTGATTGTACGAATAAAGATGTCTATGGAAATAAAAAGGATTTAACTGGTGTATTCTCACTCGAAGAATTTTATATTTTCGGCACACCTTTCTTAATCAACATAATTAGTGGTGTTATAAATAACTACTATTATGGTGTTTCTCAGATTAAAGAATATATAAGCAGTAAAATTTCTATAAATCAAATTGAATGAGATATATTAATATGATAACATATTGCTATGCAATATTCTGACTATTTAAACAGATTGAATGATAAGCAATTGGAAGCGGTTACTTGCACTAGTCAATATACAAGAGTTGTTGCTGGAGCAGGAAGTGGAAAAACTACTGTTTTGACTAATCGTATTTCCTATCTTATTTCTGAATTTGGTGTTAAACCTTGGAAGATTTTAGCGATTACTTTTACCAATAAAGTTGCTAATGAAATGAAAAGCCGTGTTCTTAAAATTGTTCCTGAGGCTTCCTCTTCTTTAGCGATTAAAACATTCCACTCATTTGCTGCTTATTTTCTTAGACAAGAAATTCATAATATTAATTATCCAACTAATTTCACAATCCTTGATGAAGAAGACCAAACCAAAATCATTAAAGATATCGCTAGTGAACGCGGATATAAAAAGAGTGATCCAATTGTCAAAAAATCAATCAATTATATTGGTGCGTGTAAATTAAAAGAAAAATATCCTGGAGATATACGAATTGATTATGAACGCTTCGAGGATGAAAGACTTTGTTTAGAAATTTATGAACAATATGAAGAAATCAAAGACCGTCAATACGCTTTAGATTTTGATGACCTTCTTTTAAGAACTAATCAAATTTTGTCTTCTTTCCCAACTGTGAGAGCAAAGTGGCAAGATCGTTATGATTTCATCTTAATTGACGAATTCCAAGACACTAATGATACTGAGGATAAACTTATAAGGTTATTATTAAAGCCCACATCTTCTTTATATGTTGTTGGTGATCCAGATCAAACCATTTATACATGGAGAGGCGCTAATCAAGGCATCATCCTTGACATGGATAAAAAGTTTGGAAACGTGAACACTATTATTTTGGATAGGAATTACCGCTCTACTCAAAACATCCTTGATAGCGCTAATAAATTAATTGCACATAATAAACTTAGAGTTCCTAAAAATTTATATACCGAGAACATTAAAGGGCACGACATTGTTGTTAGAGGCAGTGACTCTTCTACTGGCGAAGCTGAATATGTCGCTCGTGAAATCAAGTCTTTAGTAGAAACTCAACACTACAAATATAGTGATATTGCAATTTTATATCGTAGTAACTACGTTACACTTGAATTTGAAAAATCTTTAATGGCTAAACGCATCCCCTATGTAATTTATGGCGGAGTGAAATTCTATCAAAGAATGGAAATTAAAGATGTTTTGGCCTATTTCCGTCTTATCAATAATTTGAAAGATGACATCTCCTTTGAAAGAATCATTAATACCCCTAAAAGAGGCATAGGAGAAGTCGCTATTGCGGCGATTAAAAATAACGCTATTCTTCATAATGTATCGATGTATGAATATGTCTCTTTAGATGTTGCAAAAGAAGAATGCCCTTCAAAGGCTATTGCTACATTAAGAAATTTAGTTTTTAGAATTAATAAAACTAGAGATGAAATAAATAAAGATGAAGAAACTTTCTCTAAATTGCTTGAAGACTTAATAACCGATATTGGCTATTACGAATATTTAAAGTGTGACGATGATGGAGATGAAAGAATCGAAAACGTTAAATCATTATTTGAGGATTTAAGACATTATCTCCATTCTAACCCAGATTCAACTTTTGATGAGTACTTACAAAATGTCGCTTTAGTCTCTGCTCAAGATGATATGGTGGAAGGAGAAAAAGTAACACTTATGACAGTTCACACTGCTAAAGGTCTTGAATATCCTGTAGTCTTTGTTGTGAAACTAGATCAAGGAGTTTTCCCGTCAAATCGTGCCTTAACTGAAGGTGGTTATGCCGCGATGGAAGAAGAAAGAAGGCTTGCCTATGTCGCTTTTACTAGAGCCAAAGAAAGACTATATCTCACATTCGCTAGAGGCTTTAGCTATGTGGTTAAAGGCGAATTAACAGAATCTATTTTTATTGCCGAAAGCGGTAATAGTCCTCTTCAATATCAAAACAAATATCCAACTTACAAAGAATCTCTTGATCAAAGAAAAAAATATCGTGGTTCACTTTTCTCTGATTTTAATAAGAAAGATGAACCAATCACATTTGATGATATTCCTAAAGAGGAAGATGACTTCTCTCAAATTAGTAGAGATATTGAATGGCATGTTGGCGATATTTGCATCCACCAAAAATTTGGTAAGGGTGTTGTTACTTCACTCGAAGGAGATGGAATTATTGTAGTCAAGTTTGAAAGTGAAGGAGAAAAGACACTCCTCGGTTCTCATAAAATGATTAGTAAAGGAAACAAATAATATGGATCCAAAATTAAGAGCAAAAGAAATCACAGAATTATTAGAAAAATACAACTATCAATACTATGTTTTAGATAATCCATCTGTTAGTGATGCGGAATATGACCGCCTAATGCAAGAATTAATCGCTATTGAAGAATCTCATCCTGAACTCAAAAGCCCATTATCTCCAACTCAGAGAGTAGGAGGGATGGTTCAAGATGAATTTAAAAAGATCACTCATAAACGGATGATGCTTTCTTTAGCTAATGCTTTTAATGATGATGATTTAAGAGACTTTGATCGCAAGATAAGAGAAATTCTTGGAGTTGACAAAGTCAAATACATGGCAGAGATGAAAATTGATGGATTAGGTATTTCATTACTATATCGTCGTAATTTAATCTATGCCTCCACTAGAGGAGATGGCACAATTGGTGAAGATGTTACTAGTAACGTCATCACTATTAAATCTATTCCTTCTCATATTAATGAGAGTGAAGAATTAGAGATTAGAGGCGAAGTATTTATGCCTAAGAAATCTCTTGAAAGACTTAATAAAGAAAAGGAAGCAAATGGAGAGCCATTATTCGCTAATGCAAGAAACGCTGCTGCTGGTTCGATTCGTCAACTCGATAGTGCTATAGCTGCTTCTCGTGGCCTAGATGCCTTTTGGTATTATTTCGTAAACGCTAAAGACTTTGGTATCCGTTACCATTCAGAAGCCTTAAAGAAAGCCGATGAATTAGGATTTAAAACAAATCCAGAAAGAAGACTTTGTAACGGGATTGAAGAAGTAATTTCTTATATTGAAGAATACACGGAAAAAAGACCGAGCCTTGCTTATGATATTGATGGAATTGTCATCAAAGTGGATGATATGGATACATATGATAAGCTTGGTTATACCTCAAAAACTCCTCGATGGGCTATCGCTTATAAATTTCCACCGGAAGAAGTTATTACTAAATTAACCGATATTATATTTACAGTTGGAAGAACCGGAAAGATTACACCTAACGCTGTTCTTGAACCTGTTAGAGTAGCGGGTAGTCTTGTTCAACGTGCTACTCTTCATAATGAAGATTTCATCACTTCAAAAGACTTAAAAATCGGTGATTATGTTGTCATCAGAAAAGCCGGTGATGTTATTCCAGAAGTTGTTAGAGTCGTTAAAGAAAGACGCGGAGATGACGTCATTGATTTTAAAATGATCGATAATTGTCCTGTTTGTGGAGAACCACTTGCTCGAGTAGATGCAATGCATTTCTGCACCAATCCTTATTGTGGCGCTAAAAAGATTGAACAAATTATTCATTTTGCCAGTAGAGACGCTATGGATATAGAAGGATTAGGAGAAAAAGTTGCTGAACAATTCTTCAACCAAGGCTTTATTCGAAGCATCTCTGATATTTATGAACTAGGACAATATCGTGACAATATCATTGCCCTTGACGGTTGGAAAGAAAAATCAATTGATAACCTTTTAGAGGCTATTGAAAAGAGTAAAGAAAACTCTCTTGAAAAAGTGCTATTTGGTTTAGGAATTAAAGAGGTTGGAGAGAAAACCGCGAAGGTTCTTTCGCGTAAATACGGAAATATTGATGCTTTAGGAACTGCTACTGAAGAAGAGCTTTTAGAGATTAGTGACGTTGGGCCAGTGTTATCAAAATCATTAGTAAATTGGTTTAGTAATGAAGATAACATTGCCTTAATCAATTCATTAAAAGATAAAGGCGTTAATTTCTCTTATTTAGGTAATGCGGTTAATGCTGCTGGTAATTATTTCTCTGGTAAGACTGTTGTTTTAACGGGTACCTTATCTTCTATGGGTAGAAAAGAAGCAACCACTTTACTTGAAGATGTTGGTGCGAAAGTCACTGGCTCGGTTAGTAAAGCCACTGATTGTGTTATTGCTGGATTAGAAGCAGGATCTAAGTTAGATAAGGCTCAAGCCTTAGGCATACAAGTATTAAATGAGGATGAATTTTTATCCCTTATAAATAAATAAGGTAGCACTAAAGTGTTATCTATGATAAATTAGGTAATTGCTATGAAAGAAGTAAATAAAGAAGTATTAGTGACATCAGCGAATAAATTGATGTTTGACATGTCGGATGAAGAATATAACAATCTTCTCGCTGAATTTGATGTCATTATTTCACAAATGAATCTTATTGGTGATATTGAAGGGGTTGACGAGGCTATCCCTATGACTTTCCCTTTTGATGTCACGAATACATATCTTAGAGAAGATGTCGCTACACCTCCGATGGATAGAAATGAAGCTTTAAGAAACGCGAAAGACGTTGTGGATGGTCAAATTAGACTTCCAAGGGTGGTTAAATAATATGGGTTATATGGATAAAAGCCTCACCTATATTCATGAGGCCATTTTAAAAGGAGAAGTGACTCCTTTAGAATTAGTTAAAGAAGCGCTTCTATTGGCAAAAGAAGACACAAATAATGCTTTTGAATATATTTGTGAAAAAGAAGCTTTGGATGCCGTTATTAAATTAGATGCTTCTAAAAAGAACAATCTTCTTTATGGTATTCCAGTTGTTATTAAGGATAATTTTTCTACCAAAGATATTCCAACTACTGGAAGTAGCAATATCTTAAATGGCTATGTTCCTGTCTTTTCTAGTGAAGTAGTTACTAGATTAGAAAAAGAAGGGGCAATTATCATTGCTAAATCTACTATGGACGAACTCGCTATGGGTGGTAGTGGTACTACTGGTCACTTAGGAGTTACTTATAATCCTTGGGATAAAGATAAAAAACATCAAGTTGGTGGTTCAAGCTGTGGAAGTGCTGCTGCGGTAAGTGCTGGTATCGTTCCTTTTGCTCTTGGTAGTGATACTGGAGATTCAGTTAGAAAACCAGCGTCCTTTGCTGCATTAGTTGGTTTAAAACCAACATGGGGTAGAATATCTCGCTTTGGTTTATTTCCGTTTGCCACAAGTTTAGATCATGTTGCTTATTTCACACGTAATGTTTATGACTCTGCTTATATATTAAACATCCTTGCTGGTAGAGATGATAAAGATGCATCTTCATCTTTTAATAAAGTTGAAGACTACACCGCTAATTTATCTAACTCAATCAAAGGGAAGAAGATTGCAGTTATTAAAGGGATTATTGACTCTATTAGTGATAAAGAAGTTGTTAAAAGTTTCAATGTTTCTTTATCTTATTTAAAGGCTCAAGGAGCGGAAGTTGATGTCGTTGATATCGATGTTAAACTCTTAAAGGCAATTTACCCTACTTATATCATTATCAGCTGTGCTGAAGCCACTAGTAATAACGCGAATTTAGATGGAATTAAATTTGGCAATCGTATTGAAGGTGAATCTTTTGAAGAAGTGATGGTTAAAACACGCACGAATGGGTTCTCTCCTCTTATTAAAAGGCGTTTTGTAATTGGTAGTTTCTCGCTTTTAAAAGAAAACCAAGATGAATTATTTGTCAGAGCTCAAAAATGCCGTAGATTAATTGTTAATGCTTTCAATAGAGTGTTTGAAAAATATGACGCAATATATTGTCCAGCCGCTCCTAGTATTGCTCCTTTGGTTAAGGGCTCTAGCAATAATTTGAGCGATGAATATTTAATCGCAGACAACTATATGGCCTTTGCAAATATGGGTGGATATCCTTCCATTACATTACCTCTTGGATTTGAAAATAACATGCCTTTTGGCGGAAATTTAACGGCAAAACCCTTCCAAGAGAGCCTTTTATTAAACATTGCACAGGCTATTGAAAATGGCACTGGACTTAAAGATTTAGTGGCAAAGAGGAACTAATATGGAATTAGAAGCAATTATTGGTTTAGAAATACATGTTGAGATGAAAACTAAGTCCAAAATGTTTTCCAGTGGACCAGTTAGTTTTGGTGATGATCCAAATACTAATGTAAATATTGTTGATATGGCCTTCCCAGGCACTTTACCAACCGTAAATAAGCAAGCTGTGATTAACGCGATTCGTGTTAGTCATGCTTTAAATATGAAAATTTGTGATTTAGTGACTTTTGAAAGAAAAAATTACTTCTATAGTGACCTTCCAAAAGGCTATCAAATCACTCAACAATTCCACCCAATTGGTAGTGATGGATATTTAACCATCAAAACCTCTTCTGGAGAAAAGAAAATTGGTATTGAAAGACTCCATATGGAGGAAGATACTTGTAAACAACTTCACTCCTGGGATTTTTCTCTTCTTGATTATAATAGAGCTGGTATCCCACTCATTGAAATTGTTTCTCGTCCAGAAATGAGAAGTGGTGAAGAAGCTGCTAAATACGTTGAAAAGATTCGTTCCATTGTTACTTTCCTTGATGTTAGTGATGGCAAGATGGAAGAAGGTTCTTTAAGATGTGACGTCAACATCTCTTTAAGAGAAAAAGGTTCTAACAAATTTGGTACCAAAGTTGAAATTAAGAATTTAAATTCTTTAGCAAACATCCAAAAGGCTATTGATTTTGAAATATCCCGTCAATCCATCATTTTAGAATTTGGTGGACAAATCGAACAAGAGACACGTCGATTTGATGAAGGCAGTAAAGAAACTGTCTTAATGCGTGTAAAAAATGACGCGGTTGATTATAAATATTTTACCGATCCTAATATTGCCCCAATTCAACTTTCTAAAGAATTTATTTTAGATGCAATTAGAACTTCTCCAGAACTAGCAGAAAGTAAATTACTCAGATATCGTGAACTCGATTTAAACGAATATGATTCCTCTTTACTTATATCTGATAAAGACGTTTCTGTCTATTTCGATGAAGGTTTAAAGAGCGGATGTTCTGCTAAATTATTAGCCAACTGGGTTATTGGCGATGTTCAATCTTATTTAAATAAAGAAGGAATTTCAATCAAAGAATTTCCTGTATGTTCTTTAGAACTAGGAAAACTTATTTCCTTAGTTGAAAAAGGAGATGTGAGCAATAAGCAAGCTCGTGATGTTTTCGCAGAAATGATTAAGACTCATAAAGATGCATCCACACTTATTAAAGAAATGGGATTATCTCAAGTGAGTGATGAAAACGCTCTTATCGGTATTATTAAAGAAGTAATTGATGTGAATCCTCAATCTGTTGTGGATTATAAAGCAGGTAAAGACCGTGCGATTGGTTTTATCGTTGGTCAAGTGATGAAAAAGACACAAGGAAAAGCAAATCCTGCTTTAGCAAATAAACTCATTTTAGAAGAAATTAGTAGGAGATAATTTATGGCGATTTTAGTTACTGGTGGTACTGGCTATATTGGCAGTCACACTGTCGTTCTTTTATTAGAAAAAGGTTATGATGTTGTTATTGTTGATAATTATGTCAACTCCAAGCCTGAAGTTCTTAATCGAATCTACAAAATTACCGGCAAAAAGCCTAGATTTTACGAAATAGACGTCTGTAATGAAGCAAAAATGAGGGATCTCTTCAAAAAAGAAAAGATTACCGATATTATTCATTTTGCAGGTTTAAAAAGTGTTGCTGAGTCAGTTTTAAAACCACAACTATACATTGATAACAATATTGGTTCTAGTAAAGTCTTACTCAAATTAATGGACGAATTTAAAGTTCATAATATTGTTTTTTCTAGTAGTGCAACAGTTTATGGTGTTCCAGACCACGTTCCATTAAAAGAAGATGACAAGGTTGGTGGATGCACTAATCCATATGGACAAACAAAATTAGATATTGAATATCTATTAAAGGAGTACGCTAAAGAACATAAGGACGCCAATATTGCTATCTTAAGATATTTCAATCCTATTGGTGCCCATGAATCTGGTTTAATTGGCGAAGACCCACAGGGTATTCCAAATAATTTAATGCCATACATCACTCAAGTTGCAGTTGGAAAAAGACCATACCTCAATGTTTTTGGTAATGACTATAAGACTCATGATGGTACTGGGGTGCGTGATTATATTCATGTTGTTGATCTCGCTAATGGCCATTTAGCGGCTCTTAAGAAGCTTGAATCGAAACCAGGACTTGTTATTTATAATTTAGGAACAGGTAAAGGAACATCGGTTTTAGATTTAGTAAAAGCTTTTGAAAAAGCAAATAACCTTACCATTAAATATGAAATAAAAGAACGCCGCCCAGGCGATGTTGATGAAAATTACGCTGATGCATCAAAGGCTTTTAGAGAAATGGGTTGGAAGGCTAATCTTGATATTGTTGATGCCTGCCGTGATTCTTGGAGATGGCAAAAGAATAATCCTAAAGGATATGATAAGGACTAATTGTCCTTTTATGCGCCTATAGCTCAGCTGGACAGAGCATCTCCCTCCTAAGGAGAGGGTCGGACGTTCGAATCGTCTTAGGCGCGCCAATACAAATAAAAGCATTCCCTAATTTTGATTAAAGAATATTAACTTCTTGAATCTAAAAGGGGATTTTTTAATGAAGCTCTTTAAAGATATTTTTTTATAATCTCTTTTGATATTGATTTAGCAGATTCAATCGCAGTCGGGGTGCCACCTATTGATCGGTTCCATTGACTACATATATATAAATTAGATAGCCCTTTAATTGTAGGCCTTAGCATATAGAAATTACTCTTAGAGGAGAAAGAGAAACCTTGCAACGCTCCAAAAGATGTGTTCGTATGTTTATTAAGCTCAATTGGAGAAAAGTGAGTAAGGAATTCAATTTTTCCTTTAGTGTTTTTAAAATACTTTTCTATCTCTTCAATGATTTTTTTATCAATTCGATTGAGTTCTTTCGCGTAATCATCTTCAGATAATGATTTGAAATAGTGGTAATCATCTTGGTTTTGATCGATGAAAATTGAGACTACTGTTTTATTGTCTTTAACAAAATATTCCTTATCAAATCCATATGGTCTTATTAATATTGATTCTATTTTACGACTACCTACTTTTAAATCTTTAACATGCAAACAAGTAGGAACACTTATGTTAGAGATATCGCCTTCTATTGTGACATATAAACAATAAGCACTACTAATAGGGTTGTTTGCGATATTTTTATTCAATTTCTCAATTTTGACACATCTATATTTATTATCTAATAAATGATTCAAGGTAAATGTTGGGTCCAAACAGGAAATGACAATATCTCCATATTCGGTTTTATTTCCGATTTTGATTCCAGTAGCAACATTATCTTTTGTTATGATATTTTCAACATTACTATTGAGATATAAATGCCCACCTAATGATAAGAATTTTTCTTCCATTCTTTTACTCATATAGAGAGCACCGCCGCTAGGAACATCAGCGTTTCCTTTTATAAAAATTCCATATAAATCAAAGAAGAAAAACATGTTGTTATATCCTGTTTGTGCATTTCTAAGTGCAAAGCGTAAAGCAGGATGTTTAAATTTTTTTGAATAGTCTTCTCTAGATTCTTTCATAGCTTTGAAAACTTTCAATGAATTAGGAAGAGCACTAATTAAATCTTTCTTCTTTTTATATTTAGGATGTTTAAGAGCGTATTCCATTAAAGAAGAAACATCTCTGACTGTAGCAAAGAATGACTTAATGGCCCTTTTATCTACTGGAGATATTGATAGCCACTCTTTTTCACATTTATCCAAATCTCGATCAAACGTTACTATTTGGTTTTCATAGACAAAATCTCCAAGAGTGGGTAAAGAGATGATTGGTACGTTATTAGATAAGGCTCCAACTTCATTCCAGAGTTCATATAATTTACTATCTTTATTAGTGCCCATTAGCCAATGTAAGCAGTGATCAATATAGTGACCATTAACGTAATAACCACTACAGAGGCCACCTACTTTATCATTCTTCTCATATAAATGGACATCAAAGCCAGCCTTTTGAAGGAATATGGAAATTGATAGTCCGCCTATACCAGCACCAATAACGATTACTTTCTTCATCTTATAATTAGTTTAATTTTTTTCTCTTTTGTGTTGAATATTTTCTTCTAATTATTTAATATTGTTTAAGCCTGGGTCCTTAGCTCATCTGGGAGAGCGCTTCCATGGCATGGAAGAGGTGGCCGGTTCGAGCCCGGTAGGATCCACCAGCACAAAAAAATATTGCCCCTTATGAAGGGGCTTTTAATTTAAACAAAACATAAAATAATTTTATTTAAAAATATTTTCGAATATAATGACTGCATGAAAAATAGAAAAGAGAAGTTTGCAGCATTTGCAACTTTAACGCTTCTCGCGGTGGCCTCTGTTCCATTGTTCTTTAATAGTGACAATGAACCAGTTGAAGTAGCAAATGCATATTCGACCAGTTCTCTTCCTACGACTATTGATTTAAACGATACTTCTGCAAGCAATATCAGAAGCTACTATAGCAGTTTAAACAATTTGTCCTCTAGTGAAAGACAAGGTAATAATTTGCTTAAAAACTTAAAAACAATCCTTAAAAAAGGCCAAAAATATTATTCCTATGATAGTGGCAACGCTATTTGGCAGATTTATGAAATAGCAGATAGAGATTGGTCTAAATCACCTGCTAGTAGTACGACATATGGAACTTATAATTCATCTACGAATAAGATTACTGGCTATTCATATGGTACAAGTTCATCTAGTAGCAAAAACAATCCATATATTCATGCTTTATACATAAATAGGAATGTTACTAACCAAACAACTGCATGGGACGATCATCAACAAACTCAATGGGGTATTAACCGTGAACACGTTTGGCCAAAAGCTGAAGGTTTTGAAACCGCTGGCGCTGGCGGTGCCCGTGGTGACCCAATGCATTTGATGGCAGGTAATGGATATGCCAACAATATTCACAGTAATTATTACTACGGCTATGTTAACACATCTAGTAGTTATACTAACTGTGGATCAAAATTTTCAAATGTTTCTGGTAACCTTTTAGGAAAATCAAAAACCTTAGGTGGTTCTACAAACGTATTCGAACCGCAAGATTGTGATAAAGGTGATATCGCTAGAGCTATTTTCTACATGGTTGCTAGGTACAACTATCTTTCCGGAAGTGACTCTGATGGCATCGATTCTAATAACCCTAATTTAGCCTTGACTCAGTCTTTAAGTGATTGGGCCAGTAGTGGTTATTCCTCTACAACTTCTAAACAAGGTAAGATGGGTATTATGACAGATTTACTTGCATGGCACCATGCCGATCCTGTTGATGAATACGAAATTCATAGAAATAATCTCTTGTATACTAACTATACGAATAATAGAAATCCATTTATTGACTTCCCAGAATGGGCAGATTTCATTTGGGGATCAGTCAACTATAATGGTTCAACCTATGTTTCTCATGATACAACTCCTACAGGCTATGCCACTCCTAGTAGTGACACGATCAATGGTTACAACAGTGGTGGTGGAGAAACTATTGCTGTGACAGGTGTTTCTGCCTCTCCAAACTCAACCTCTGTGGAAGCCGGTAAAGATGTATCTTTAACCGCTACTGTTTCACCTAGTAACGCAACAAATCAAACAGTCAGCTGGTCAACAAGCGACGCTTCTGTTGCAACTGTTTCTGGTGGTATTGTCACTGGTGTTAAGGAAGGTAATGCCACAATTACTGTTACCACTAATGATGGCGGATTTACTGCATCATGTTCAGTTACTGTTACTCCTGGATCAGGCGGAGGCAGTGAAGGCACCGAAGAAGGTAGCGTGACTGCTGCTAGCGGCGCTCTTGAAGGTTGGACTGCAAGTGGAACTGGATCAGCATATGCTGATGGTTCTGTGAAATTTGATTCATCAAGTGATAACGTTTATAAAACCGATCTATTCTCTGGCGATGTTGCTAGTGGAATGACATCTTTAACTGTAACTATTAACAGCAAAATTAACGGAACTCCTACCGCTGCTAACTCTTACAAAGTTGAAGCGTTAGATTCTTCTGGTAATGTTTTAGCTAGTGATGTTAAAACTGGTGCTGATATTGTAACCTCATCTTATGGTGACACAATATTTACATTTGATTCAGGTTTAGAAGGTTGTACCGGTCTAAAGATTACTTACGTTACCAAAGGCGCTGGAAACTGGGGCGTTAAATCGGTTTCATGGACCGCCACATACTCTACTGGATCTGAAACTCCAACGTTATCCTCAATCGCTGTTAAAACTGCACCAACAAAATTAACGTATACTGCTGGTGATGGATTTGACGCTAACGGATTAGTCATTACAGCAACATATAGTGATTCTACAACTGCTGATATTTCATATGAAGGTAATGAAGACGCATTTGAATTTGATCCTGCTGATAATTTACAAACAAGCGACGTATCGGTCGCTATAAGTTATGGTGGAAAGACTTGTTCTCAAGCGATCACTGTTAGTGCCCTCAAAACCTTATCTTCTATTACATTAAATACTGATAATGTTACAAAAACATTCTACGTTGATGATTTATTTGAACACGACAACTTAGTTGTTACTGCTCACTTTAGTGATTCATCAAGTGAAGTTGTTTCTTCCTCCGCGACTATATCTTCACCAGATATGTCAACTGCTGGAGAAAAAACAATTACTGTTTCTTATACTTATGGTGGAACTCAAAAGTCGGCCTCATATACAATTACCGTTCTTGAAAATGGTGGTTCACAAACCGGTAGCTTTACTTGGGATTTGAGTATCGCTTCTTATGACACTCCTACTTCAGCTGCATTAGTCACTTGGTCTAGCGATTGTGCAACTTTAACTTCAGAACAAGCAAGTGGCAAAACCGCCGCAAACAATTATCTTGGTGGAGATTCTAACGCAAGAACATCGTCTAGATTCTATAGTGGCAATACCATGAGGTTTGTTCCAGCAGAAAATTATGAAATAACAAGTGTGGTTTTTACTGCTACTTCTACCACGTACGCAAACGCCTTAAGTGGTAGTAATTGGACGAACGCGACTGCTGCGGCTTCTGATACAACAGTTACTATTACTCCAACTGATGGAACTTCACAATTCTATGCAGTTCTTACTGGTACAACTGGTGGTACTTCAATAGTGGTTAATTATTCATATACTCCACCTGCATCTCTTTCATCAATTACTCTTGATACAAGCAATACACAAACTGTTTTCAGTGTTGGTGATACATTCAACTATGCAGGCTTAGTAGTTACTGCTCATTATAGTGATGCTTCTAGTAGTGTTGTCGTTCCTACAACTGTTTCAAGTCCAGATATGTCTTCTACTGGAAACAAGACCATTACAGTTACATATACTGAAAATGAAGTTTCTCAAATTGCTCAATATTGTATTACTGTTAACTCCAATCCATCAATTAGTTGGACAGCACCTACAATTAATGTTTACTCCGGCGCTACTTTAAGTGGAGAGAATGTTAATGCTTGGGCAGCTACATATAACGATGGAGCAGGTCATCAAACAGTTCTTACATATAACCAATTAACCGTTAAGTTAGGAGGAACCACAATTAGCATTCCTCATATTTGGAGTGCAGATGATGATGGCAAGACCTTAACCGCAACATATAACGCTGTTACTACAAGCGAATCAAGTGCAGTTAAAGTCACACAAACTTTAAATGCCATTAATGTTGAAACTCCTGGATCAAGTGAAACATCAACTTTAACATTTACTGCTGCTTGTGGTGGAAGCGGAACTGCTGATGATAGTAAGACATGGACAGTGACGTCTGATGCGGCTGAATCGAATTACGATAGTACAAAAGGTATCCATTATGGAACTGGTAGTGCTTCTGTTGAATATATTCAATTAGTATCTGATTCATTTACAAGCGGCACAATCACTCAAGTAGTTGTAAACGCCTCTGGCGCTTCTGGAGTTACTGGTAGCGTTTCTGTCACTGTTGGTGGTAATGCCTTTGGTGAAGTTCAATCATTTAATGCAACTGCAAGCGACAAGACATTTACTGGCACCGCTTCAGCTGGACAAATTGTTGTTAGAATTTATAAAGCGGCAGCTGCAACAAAAGCTATTTACTGTAAATCGGTTGCCGTCACTTATTCTACAGAATCTGTAGTTACTAACATTGCTAACGTAGCAGGTCATGAAGGCGCTCAAAGAGCGGTAGTTAAATTCGCTAAAGCCTTCAATGCTGCTATGGATACTACAAACGGATGTACAACTAATATGTCATCTGCTTGGTCTGCAGCAACAAGTGCATGGGAAACATTCTTAAACGAAGCAAGTGCTTTAGGATCTACTGAAGAAGCATACGCAAAGAGTTTAATTGCTAACGCAACATCTCAATGGACAAGCGATACAGATTCTGACTTTAGATACTGTTTAGAAAGAGCGTTAGCGACTTATGATCGCTGTGTCTCAGTACATGGACAAACCGCATTTATGTCTGATGTTAGAAGTGTAAGTGCTGGATATAGAGTTTCTCCTCTTAGCGTTATTAATTCTAAGAACGTTAACACTTCGATTGTGATTGTTTCTATCGCTATCGCATTTGCGACATCTATTGGAGCGTATTTCATCCTTAGAAAACGCAAAGAAGATAAATAATCATGAAAGTTGAACCCACATTTGATGGGTTCTTCTTTTTAATTTCTATTAATCTTATTTATTTTATAAACAAGTATTTGTAGAATATAACTAGGATGAGATTAAGAAAACTCTTTACATTATTACCAATCATCTTTTTATCTAGTTGTGGTGATTTAACTAACTTTTACGATGAAGTTGTTTTAGACAACTACATTGATGTTATGGGTCACACTTTTGATTACGCGGGAGCGATTGTTGAAAAAGAAGATAGCAGCTATTATGCTTCTGAATTTGAAAATAGTTCATTCACTTTCTTTAATGATATGACTTTAGCGTATCAAGATGATTCAGGAGTGATTGAAGGAAGTTATTATCAAAGTCGTAGACGTTTAATGATTACTGTTGGAAAAGAAAGCAGTGATTCTTACGAATATTCGTTTGTGCAAAACTTTGAAACAAAAGTCTATACAGACGATTATAAAACAGTCGCCTTTTTTGCTTTATCATATAAAGCTTATACCGAAGAAATACTTCTCATTTACCAATCATCATTGGTTTGATTTTTTATCATCAAAATTATATAATAATTTATATCTTAAAATATGAGTTCAATAGATTATAATCGCGAGATTAAAGTAAGAGACGGCTTATGCTACCGCTTTTTCAAGCGCGCCTTTGATATCTTTGCGTCTTTTACTTTTTTATGTGTTTTCTCTTGGCTTATTTTATTGATTTTATTGCTCAAATGGTTAGAAGATTTCCATCGTCCATGGTATGTTTCTATTCGTATTGGAAAACATCTCAAACCATTCAAATTCCACAAAGTCCGTTCAATGATTAAAAATGCGGATAGACTTAAAAAGAAACTTATCAAAAAAGGTCTCAATGAGGCTGATGGACCAGCGTTTAAGATGAAAGATGACCCACGTATCACCCCATTTGGAAAATTCTTAAGAAAGACATCACTTGACGAGATTCTTCAATTCTGGGATATCTTCCTTGGAAGAATGTCAATAGTGGGGCCACGTCCACCTCTACCAGAAGAAGTTAAGCAATATACTGAATATCAAAAACATCGTTTAGATGTCAAAGGTGGTCTTATCTGCTTATGGCAAATCACTAAAAATAGAAACAGTTTATCATTTGATGAATGGGTTGAATTAGATATTAAATATATTGAACATAGATCGGTTTGGTACGATTTCAAAATCATGGTAAAAGCTGTATGGTTTGTTCTTACAGATCATAGCGGAGAATAAAAAAACTTCACTCTTATTAACGGGAATGAAGTTTTTATTTTATAAGAGCTTTAAGATTTACTTCTCTTTTCTTAAACATGAAAATGTAGAGTAAATATATCAGACAATTCGAGAGCAGATAAATCGAAGCGATCATGATGATAAAAGAAGTGGAAATATTTGGTTCAAAATGTTTATAAACATTTAATAGACTCGCTAATATGAGTAAACCTGATCCAAAAATAGAGGCCACAATAATCGCAATAATTGGGATAGTGTTAATCGTTCCATTAGGGTTAAAACCAATCTTGTAAAGTGAGCTTTCTTTTTTCCATCCTTTTAAAGTGAAAACGATCTCAAAAATCATCATCAAAGAAGCAAAGAAACACGCAATTAAAGAGACGGTCTGATTTTGAGGTTTGTTTATAAACAAATAGACCATTACAAAAATTGTAAAAGCCAAGTTACCACTTACTATTAAGGCAGTGATTAATCTATGTAAAACATTCCTTCGTTCTAAAACGTTCATATGCATAGTATACGCCTATAAAAAAATAAATTCATCCGTTGCGTTATGCGAGCGCTAAAGTTATACTTATTTTGTATTTAGATATTACTCGTTAGTTAGTAGTATCTCTCAGTTTTAAAAGAAGTAGGTGCCTTATGAAAAGAAAAGCTCTAAATTTCTCTTTGTTGGCTTGTGCTAGCTTACTTGCTTTTTCTACTGCCTCATGTTCTTCAAGTTCTAGTAGTCAAACCGAAGCCAAGATTCAAATCTCTGCTTCTGTTATTAGAATGAACTCTGGTGAAACAAAGCAATTAACGGTATCAGTTGACAAAGGACACATGAACACTCCAGTTCGTTGGTTCACAAGTAATGAGAACGTTGCGTATTTCCGCAACCCAAATTCAGGCTTTGTGACCGCTTTAGGAGAAGGTACAGCCACAGTTACCGCCGCGATGGGTGGAGCTTATGCTGACTGTACAATTATCGTTGAGAATGTCAACGTTGATCCAGATGCGAAAGTATTCAGTTTAACCCCTGTTGCTAGTTTAACAGTTGGACAAACCATTAAGCTTTCATATTCTGCTAGCCCAATTTCCTCAACCGTTACATTTACAAGTAGCAACCCAGCGGTTTGCTCTGTTGATGCAACTGGTATGATTACTGGTGAAGGTGAAGGAAGCGCTACTATTACTGGTGAATGTAGTAACGGTATTACAAAGACTTGTGACGTTACTGTTACCGCTAGTAGTGTTGATCCAGAAGACCCAACCGGTTTAGATATCTATGTTGGAAGAAACTTAGGATTAACTGGTGATATCGTTGTTGGTAGACCAATTAAATCTGCTGGTGTTGTTAAAGCCTTATGTGATAGCTTCAACGCATTAACTGGTAGCTCAGTTAATTTCTCATATAAAGATTTTGAAGATGGTGATGGTGTTGCTAACTTCCCAAGTGGTGCCGCTAGTGGACCAGACATCTTCCCATTCGTTTCCGATCAAACTATGAACTTAAATAACATCGGTGCCTTAGCCCCTGTTAGTAGAAACGTTTATAGCGATTACAAATACTCAATGCTCGATGGCGCTGTTGACGCTTGTACTTGGAATCAATCCGTTAAGGGTTATCCATTTGCGGCTGATAATGGTGTTGTCATGTTCTATGATAAAACAGTCATTAAAGATCCTTCTGAAATTAGCACCCTCAGTGGATTATATAAAGCTTGTACAAGCCGTGGTGAAGATTGGCACTTCAATTACAATCTCACTAACGGATTCTACGCTGCCAGTGCTTTACACAGCTATTCTGGTGGTGAATCCTATTTCACAATTACTCCAAAAACCACATCATATACATGTAGTTCTAATTTCAGATGTGAAAAAGGCCAAGACGCGCTTCTTCTTGCAAGTAGCATTATGAGTCAAGAATTCTGGAGCTCTGCAGTAACTGAAGCACCAGGCGAAGGTGATAACCAAGCTATCGCGACTATCGTTGATACCTCTAACGTTAGAGAATTCAAAGAAAGAATGGGCGATAAATACGCTGTTGCGCCAGTTCCTTACATTGATGATGAAAAAACCACAAGACTTTGCACCTATTTAGGTTACAAATTCTATGGTGTTAATAACTCAATCGTTGACACAAACAAAAAGAATGTTTGTCACATTATTTGTCAATTCTTAACATCTGAATATGCACAAAATTATCGTTATTCAGTTGAAAAAACACAACCTACTTTAAAAACATTACAAAGCATCTGCGCTAACGAACCTCATATCGCTGCTTTAAACGCACAAAAAGAATCTGGTTCAACACTACTTCTTTCTGTCTTTGGTGATGAATACTTCAATAACACCAGTAAGACATTAACCACAGTTTTAAATAAATATGTTGCTGTTGGTACCCCATTAACAAGAAGTGTTGCTCTTGCTTTATTAACCGAACTTGATGAAAGTTGGGGAGCATAATTAGTTTTAGGCTTTATTTATGACTAAACTTCAATATTTATCACTAACTAAACCTGAAAGAGTCCTTGTTGATTTAGGAAATTTCTTTAGAAACTTTGGCAAAGGTATCTTGAATTGGTTCAAGAGCATTCCTTTAAAGCTTCTTAAATTCTGGAATCACACCCTCTCAGTTCCTTTTAAAACACTTGAAAAAGCGATGACAAAAGGCAACTGGTGGGTCAGAGGAAACTTCTTAGTGTTTGGTTTATATCAAATATTCCACAAGGAAATCGCTCGCGGAATTTTATACCTTCTCTATGAGGTTGTGTTTATTTGGTTCTTTATTAGAACTGGTCTACCGTACTTACAAAAACTTGGTACGCTCGGAACTTTATCATTGACCAGCCATTACATGGTTGATCCTTCTAGTGGTGTCGCTGATGGTACCTTTGCTACTGGCGACAACTCCTTTACAATTTTACTTTATTCAATTGTTACCATCTTCTTGGCACTTTTATTTGTCGTATTATGGTATTTCTCTATCAGAGACGCTAAATCATTATATGACAATACTTTAGTCGGTAAGATGTCTAACAATAAACAATTCTTTAAAGATTTAGTGGATAGCAAATATCACACTTTACTTTTAGCGGTACCTTTAGTTGGTTTAGTAGCCTTCACCATCATTCCAATTATTTTCATGGTGACGATTGGCTTTACTAACTATAACGGTGCTGAAAGAATTACTTTATTTGACTGGGTTGGATTTGATAACTATAGTCTTCTCTTCTCGGGATTTTCTAATGGAGGGGCTAATGTTGTTGGTATCTTCTTTAAAATCTTAGCCTGGACACTTTTATGGGCATTAATTGCTACCTTTACCAACTATTTCTTAGGTATGGTTGTTGCCCTATTAATTAATAAAAAAGGAATTAAATTAAAGAAATTATGGAGAACCGTCCTTATTTTCACAATTGCTGTTCCTCAATTCGTTTCCCTCATGCTCATTAATAGAATGCTTGATGTTAACGGATTCTTGACCGATTTATTTGTGAAATTTGGTTGGGTTCCTGCTAAAGTTTCTCCATTCCAAAATGCAACACTCGCACGTGTGATAATCATTGTTATTAATACGTGGGTAGGTGTTCCTTACACAATGCTTATTTCTTCTGGTATTTTAATGAACATTCCAGAAGACTTATATGAATCTGCACGTATTGATGGAGCAAGTTCCTTCAAGATGTATAGATCCATTACTTTACCTTATATGTTATTTATTACTGGACCATATTTGTTATCTCAATTCGTCGGTAATATTAATAACTTCAACATCATTTATCTTCTCTCTCATGGTGAACCTAGCTTCTCTCTTGATAAGAAACTCGGTTATGGTGACCCTGGAGAAACAGACTTACTTATTACTTGGATTTATAAGATGTCTATGGAAAGTGGTTCGACGAAGAACTATGCGATGGCGTGTGTGCTTGGCGTACTCGTCTTCTTAGTTATCGCCTTCTTCTCACTTATCTTCTATGGACGTACTGGCGCAGTTAAGAACGAGGAGGACTTCTCATAATGGCAGAAAAACATTTTGCGAGTAAAAGATTCGCTGAGAAAAGCCAAAGAGTACTCATCTATGTCATTTTGACAGTCATCAGCGTTATTTGGCTCTTCCCATTCTTCTATTTGATTATGCAATCATTTGCGAAGGTCTCTAATCCAAAGAGTATCTTCCCTGTTGAATGGACATTTGATAACTATAAAACTTTATTTACTAGTGATACTCGTCCATTCCTTAATTGGTGGCTTAATACATTCCTCATCGCTTTAGCGACCGCAGTCCTTCAAACAATCTTTGTTTTAGCCACTGCTTACGCTTTAAGTAGACTTAGATTTGCAGGACGCAAAGGATTAATGAAGTTAATTCTTATTCTTGGTATGTTCCCAGGCTTCCTAGGAATGCTTGTTAACTATTATCTCTTGCAGCTTCTTGGCATTGATGGGTCAATGTTCTCCCTGATCATCGTTTATTTCGCTAGTAGTGCGATGAGCTACTACATCGCTAAAGGATTCTTTGATACTGTTTCAAGATCCTTAGATGAAGCGGTGATGATTGACGGTGGTAGCAAAAATACGGTTTTCTGGAGAATTATTCTTCCACTTTCAAAACCAATTATTATTTACACAATTTTGATTTCCTTTACTTCTCCTTGGGGAGACTTCATGTTCGGAAATTTCATCGCTGGTTCATCTCGTACGATGACTAGTGCTGATTACACAGTCGCGGTTGGTTTATATAAGATCACCGATATGTCGGAATTTGGAGTATTCTGCGCTGGAGCAGTGATGGTATCAATCCCGATTACCGCATTATTCTTCTGGCTACAACGATACTACGTTGAAGGTATTGCCGGTGGTGCGGTTAAAGGTTAATAGGAGGTAAGTCATATGGCTTCACTAAAATTAGAACACATTTACAAAGTTTATCCTAACGGACATAAGGCTGTTAGCGACTTTAATATGGACATTAAAGATGGCGAATTTATCGTCTTCGTTGGTCCTTCTGGTTGTGGTAAATCAACCACATTAAGAATGATTGCTGGTCTAGAAGATATTTCTAGTGGTGAACTTTATATCGGCGACACTCTTGTTAACGATATGCAACCAAAAGATAGAGATATCGCAATGGTTTTCCAAAACTACGCTCTTTATCCACATATGACCGTTTATGAAAATATGGCCTTTGGTCTTACATTGCGTAAGGTTCCAAGAACTGAAATTCATGAAAAGGTGATGTGGGCAGCAGATGTTCTTGGTTTAACCGATTACTTAGACCGTAAACCAAAAGCGATGTCTGGTGGTCAAAGACAACGTGTCTCTTTAGGAAGAGCGATTCTTCGTAATCCTAAAGTTATGCTTCTTGACGAACCATTATCGAACTTAGATGCGAAATTAAGAGGTCAAATGAGAAGCATGATCTCTAAACTCCATCAACAATTAAAGACAACATTTATTTATGTTACTCACGACCAAGTCGAAGCTATGACACTTGGTACTCGTGTTGTTGTTATGAAACTTGGACGTGTTCAACAAATCGACACTCCACAAAACTTATATGATCACCCAATCAATAAATTCGTCGCTGGATTTATTGGTACTCCACAAATGAATTTCTTTAATGTTACTTTACAAGAAGAAAAAGATGGAGTGTATGTGAAATGGAGTGATTGTGAACAAGCCCCATTAAAACTCTCAAAGCAACAATTACTTAAAGCTGAAAAGAAATATTTACAAGGCAAATTACCAATCGTATTAGGCTTTAGATGTGAAGCAATTTCTGCTGAAGAAGAAGAACTCAGCAAGGGTGACAACATCGTCGATGTTACCATCTCTCACTTTGAAGAACTCGGTAATGAAACCCTTATCTATGGTGATTTAAAAGAAATCGAAGGTTTAGGTGGAGAATCAACAACCTCGGTGATTATTAAAGCACCTAATAAACTCGGTCATGTCCCAGGTGATGTCATTAAAGCACGTGTCAATGTTGAAAAGATTCATTTATTTGATGCAGAAAGCGAAATGACTATTATTCCACCTGTCCCAGATCATAATGTTCTTCCAGTGACCATTGAAAATGAAAAAATGGATTTATTTGGTGTTTCTACTAAACCAGAATCAATTCCAGTAGATTTCCTTAAAAATGGCACAGTATCTTTACCTCTTGACGCGCTTAAAGTTGGAGAAGGTGAAGTTGACGCGAAAGTTATTTTAGTTGAAGAACATAGAGAAGCACGTATTGCCCTTGTTAAAGCCGCTGATAAAGAATTATTTGTTGAGGTTGGTGAGAAGGTCAAAGCAGGCGATAAGATTAAATTCGCTGTTGATTATTCTAGAGCAACATTTAGAGATGAAAACGATAAACTTGTCGCTTCTCCTTTAGCGGAACGTGATAATTTATTCGCTCAATTTGTTAATCTTAAGACTGCTTTTGCGGTCACTGAAAATGAATCATTTAATAAGATTCGTGATGACCGTGTGAATGAAGTTAACGCTCGTTATGAAAAACTTGAAGCTGATTTAGCTGCTGAAAAAGAAGCTAAACTTGCTGAAGCTGCTGCTTTACAAGAACAAAAAGCTCCTCAAGTTATAGAAAAACAAGCTGAACTTAAGACTAAAGAAAATGAAGCAAATCTGAAGCTTAAGGAATTGAAAGCTAAATATTCTCGTGACGTAAAAGAGGCTAAAGCCAAACATAAACAAATCTATAAAGATGAAATGGCGAAGATCAACGAGCAATATAAAAAGATGAAAGAAGATGAAAAGCGCGATTATAAACAATCGATGATGAATAACCGCGATAGAGAATCTCGTCGTCAAAGAAGACTCGCCTATTCTATCTTTAGAGAATCTTTCCCACAAATGAAGGCTAACGACATTGAAAGAAAGACTAATTCTTTAGAATTTGATAAAGAGACCGAACTCAATGGCTTAAAAGCTCACTTCTCTCAAAACAAGAACTTCTTGAAGGCTGAAATTAAAGGCGAACAAGATAAATTTAAAGAAGAATATTATCCTCTTGAAAGCGCTTCTAAACTTTACGCAAATAAAGAAAAAGAACTCGCTAAGAAAAAAGAAGATGATCTCTTACACGCTCAATTAATTTTCTTCTTCAAATACGAAACAAAATATCAACTCATACCAGATGCTATCACTAATAGAATTATTCAAGGTTTAGGAAATAAAGTCTTTACTAAGACCTTTAGAGTGGAAGTTCCACATAATGGTTTTAAAGAAGATAAAGATGGTCTTGAATTCAAAGTGGTCTCATTTGTCAATTATGGTGATGTGAAGATGTATAAATGCACCGGTGAACTTTTCGGTGAGAAGGTCGTGGTTTATATCAACCAAGAAAGAGATATTCAACTCGGCGAAAAAGTCAAATTAATCCCAGACTTAGAAAAGACACAAATCTACGAAAACGAATTGAATATTAGGTTATATTAATATGAAAAAGAGATTACTCCTATCCTTATTAATACCCTTAACACTCACTAGCTGTGCGGGGAAAAACGATGTTTCTTTTGAAACCCTCTTTTCTCGCGTTATGCAAATTCAAAATCAACATCTACACCCACTATATAAAGTTGTCGGTAGCATTGATATTGCTGGAAAAATCTTAACCATCAGCGAAAAAGATGGTGGCTTCTATAATATGCCTAATGGCGTCTCTTACGTTGCAAATGCGAGATATAATGACGGATTTGCTAACGCCGCCGCTGATTCCATGATGATGAAAGGAGCGACAGATTATAGCGAAGACGAGATTTTAATCTTTGGTATGGCGTCTCGCTCATATTGGCTTAGAATGCCGATGTACATCAATAAAGACAACTTCTACGCTCTTAGAGCAGATGGCACACTTAACGAATCCTGCGCCTTTGCAAATCTACAAAATTTAATTGTTGCCTGGCACGACTCCAAAGGCTCGATTAATGCTTCAAACAACAAACCATATTTCGAATTACTCGATAATGGTGGATTCGTTATTGGTGGAAGAAGCGTCAGAACTCAAGTATGTATTGATAATTATCCTTATTACATGAATTACGACGAACATCCTGAACTTGATATTGATTATGTCAAAGGACGTCACGAAACCCCTGAGTGGGATCCTACTTTCCCACTTCCTTGCTATAGTTTTAATGGAGAAGGATATATAGATGGAAGATTTGATATCCGTTTTGAATATTCTCCTTTAGGATGGCTTGTTAGTGAATCACTACAAACCACTGATTATGACTATAACAAAATCAGTGAAGGTCAACTAGCCTTATTCTCTAGCTATTCATACAAATTTAGTTAATATGAAACAACGTTTTATCGCTCTAACTTTATCAGCGGTATCAATTCTTGTTTCATGTGGTAAACAAAAAGAATTGAGAAGCGATATTAGCTATTTTATCGCTTCTTTTTCTGTTGCCGAAGCGATGAAAACTTATCAAAGAGCTGATTATCAAAGAGACGATTATGAAGGAAATGTTCACTCCATCGAAACGATGAGTTTTGATGTTAGGGATTTAGAAAACATCGAATATCATTATCGAATTGAAAAATATGTCGGTGGTGAAATTGATAAAATTGATGACGAAATTCTCACTAAAGAAGAGGAAAATTATTACATTACCATTAATGGAGTTAAGACTTTTTACACCACTGAACAAGTGCTCAATAATTTCGTTTCCAAGTTCTTTTATCGCAAGACTTTTGAAGGTGGATATTTATATGGAATGTATGTCGGAGACATGCTTAAAGACATCATTTATGACATCCAAGATTATACTTATATTGACTATGAGAATAAACTTTTAGTTTATTCAGTCAATCAACACCGTAGTGAAAGTGGCTTTGCTTTTTCTCAAAAATTAGAGGTTGATAGCCTCGGTATGGTGGTTACTGATCACTCAATCACCACGAACGGATTAACGACCCGAGAAACAGCGATTGAAGTCCATAACTACAGTGAAAATTAATACAAAAAATCTTATTTTTTTGTAGTATACACATTGATTTACAAATAATATCCCTTTATACTTAAATTAAGTATATTTGTCCAATCGAGGAGAAATTTTTATGAAAAGAAAATTTTTAGTTCCTTTCGTTCTCGCGTGCGCGCTCATTTCGTCATGCTCGAGCGATTTGGTGAGCTCGAAATCTAACGACACCGGAGCATCCTATGAAGACTACACTTTAACTCTTGCCCCAACCGCAGCTTTACATGTTGGCCAAAAGCAAGAATTATCTGTGGTCATCACTGGCGCTAGTGCAGCGATTGCTAGTGAAGTCACTTGGAAAAATAGTGATCCATCAGTCGTGAGTCTTACTGGCACTGGTTCGACTGTCACTTTATATGGTGTCAGTTCCGGTACATCAGTTGTTACTGCTTTAGTTGGTAATCGAGCTTCCGCAAGCTGCATCGTCAGTGTTCTTACACAAGGTGGATCCGGTGGTGGATCTGGTGGAGGTGGAGGCAGCCAAACCATTGTCACTTCCATTATTCTTTCTGAGACCAACAAAACATTCTCGCTTGTAGATGGTGGTCCAAGAAGTTTCACCCTTAATGCGCAAGTCACAACGAATAACGGTATGACTGTTAACCCATCATGGAGCAGCACCGTTAGTGATGTTGCTACTGTAAGTGGTAGTGGAAATAGCGCAACCGTCACAGTTAATAAAGCTGGTGAAACTAATATCGTTGTTTCTGCTGGTACAATTACCGCTTCATGTGCATTACACGTTATTGATGCTTCTCAACCAGACTTCATCCATGTTGATATCTCTCGTCCAGATGCCACTCTTGAAATCGGTGATGAAACTCAATTAGGTGCTACTGTTACTGGTACAGCTATTACTCAAACATGGCAAAGTTCAAATGGTGGTGTTGCTACTGTTGATGATAACGGTTTAGTTACTGCTATTTCTTCTGGTACTGCAATTGTTACTATCACTGTTACTAACGCTGAAGGAAAATCTTCTTCTGCACAATGTACCATCAGCGTTTTAGCACAAGGTGGCGATAGTGAATACGAACAACAAATTGCTCTTTGGAGTAAACCAGGACATATATACTTCCATTATTTTAGACCAAATAGTGATTACGCTAACTGGGCTGTCTGGGCTTGGCAATCAAAACCAAGAAGCTTAGAAGGTAGCTTATGGGGCGCTAATCCAGAAATTAAAAACTTAGCAGGTGTTATCCCTCAAACATATGGTTTCTTAACAAACAAAGACACTGGTAAGACTGGTGTTGACCAAGATGAAATCTATATGGACGAGCACGGTATTGTTATTCCTGTTGATATTTCCTTAGAAGAACTTCCAGGTGGAAAAACTGGTGTTGATTCACCACTTATTTCCTGGGATCTTTGGGAAAAGAAATCCGCAACTATGGGATTCTTCATCGTTGACCAAACCAAGATGACTGGTAAAACAAACTGGGTCTCTGATGGTGGTGGAGAAATCTACATTAAAGACTTAAAGAAACTTATGCCTGAAGGAAAAAATAGCTTCTTACATGTTTTCTGCGTTCAAGGAAACGTTAGCGGTTATTCCACCTCAAGCATTACACAAACATTTGTTAATCCAACTATTTCTGATAAGACTGGTAAATACGTCAGTGTTGATGACACAACCTTATTAGAAAAAGACGAATATAAGAAGGGTATCGCAACTTCGACAACATTCCTTGATGATCGTCCAGGTGTTGGCTATCAAATCTTCGTTCCTGCTTTCGCTGATAGTGATGGAGATGGAATGGGTGATTTACGTGGTATTATCAACAAACTCGACTATCTTGAAAATTTAGGTGTCAAAGTATTATGGCTTACCCCAATTCAAGAAAGTAACTCTTATCACGGATATGATGTTACTGACTATTATCGTATCGATTCCAAATTTGGAACTATCGAAGATTATCAAGAATTATTATATGACGCTCACCACAGAGGCATGAAAGTCCTCATGGATATGGTTATCAACCACACCTCTAAGAGTAACGTCTTATTCCAAAAATCCGAAGCCGCTGTTGTTGAAAAAGTTAACGGGAAAGAAATCAATTACCGCGACATGTACATTTGGAAATATAAAGGCGATAAAGTGAGAGTTTGGGATGGTAATATCACTTATGAAGGTGATCAAAAGGCCGCTGACCAATCCAAAAACTTCACAACCGCAACCATCGGTGGAACTGATCCAATCGATGCAAAACTCAATGAACTTTGGTTCAAAGACGGTGAAAGTGATTATTACTACTTTGGTAAATTTGGTAGTGGTATGGCTGAACTTAACTATAATAGCCAAGCAACAAGAGACTATATGACTGATATGTGTAAATATTGGTTAAGTTTTGGTCTTGATGGTTTCCGTCTTGATGCGACCAAACACATCTACTTATTAGGTGAACTTAACACCAATCTCAACTTAAGCAAACATGATATCGTTTATGATGTTGGCTTTAGACATTATTGGAACGAAGAAATGCAAAAATATATCGATGCCGATAATGACTATTCTTATGACCGCACTCTTAACGTCAACTTCTGGAAACAATTTGCTGGTTCGTTAAAATCTGCTTATCCAAATTGCTTCTTAGTTGGTGAAAACTTTGATGGTTGGGATGCAAGAATGGCGCCATTCTATGCCTCTATGGATTCTCAATTTGACTTCCAAACCTACTTCAACCTCAATCAATTCTATGAGAGTTCAATCGGTTATAAATTACAATCCACAATCAATACATATAAAGCGTATCGTCCAAACGGACTTATCAATGGTTCCTTTACTTCTAACCACGATATTTATCGTTTGATTAACCACGCTGCTCAACATGATGACGACATTCCAAAAGGCGTTAATGGTGATAACCACAAGGAAGTCCATAGCCAAAAAGAAGTCGAACAAGGACATGCAACGCAAGCCCAAGTTAATGATACGTACGCGAAGAATATGGCGAAATATTACGCAGCCGTAACTATTCTTAACCCAGGTGTGAGCTGGATCTACTATGGTGATGAACTCGGTATGTCCGGTAATCTTAAAGACTTAGTCCCAGACGCCGCAACTGGTAAGGCTTATGATGACCACGGCAATAACGTTGATAGATGGTATCGTCAACCAATGAGATGGGGCAAAGTTAAAGGTGAAGGCGAAGTCACTAACTTCAGCTTTGGTGGTATTGAAATCCAGTGGGATTACTACAACCAAAACCTCGCTACTGCTTCTGAACAAGCTAACGATTCGAATTCCATGCTCAATTACTTCAAAGCCATCTGTGCTGTGAAGAACCATGAAAAATATCCAACTTATGGTTATGTCACTAATTACGGCTCAATTACTGGCCAAGAAAAAGGTGAATGTTACCTTGAATTTACTGATGGAACACGCACTGTCTGTGTTTGCATTAATAACACTGATTCTGCTAAATCCTATCAAAAGATGGGTTGGACTGTGATTGGCTCATTTGGTAATGGAGCCAGCGCTACAAATATTCCTGCTCATGGATTTGTAGCCTACGCTAAATAGGGAGGATAGAACGATGAAAATGAAATTATTCAAATTAATTCCTCTTCTCTTCTTAGTTGGTTGTGGACAATTAAATGAACCAGTCCAAAATCAAGTTAAAGAAGAAACTCCTTCGCATTTATATTACGAAGATAATGTTCCAGTTTATAATCGTGATCCAAGTAGTAGTCACACAACTTATTTGATGCTTTCACGTTATGGAAGAATCACTATTGATGATGAAGAAGTTAAAGGAAGCGATGTTGCTGGAAAATATGAATATTGTGTTGCTTTAAAAGATGAAGCTGGTACTGCTTTACCTGAAGCTTATTCGTCTTTAGGTGATGAAGTGGTCTTTAGAGGATGGTTCCAATATAACGGGAACATTTTCCCTGACAAAGTGACCACTGTTCCTTCACAAGATAATCAATTACTTTATGCGATCTTTGATGGACCTACTGGTGGAGGATCCTCTGGCGGCGGTGGCGGCGGAGGAAGTGGTGGAGACGCCAATACCTTCTACTTCACCAACAACTGGAAATGGGATGATTTACATATTTATCTCTTCGGTGATAATGGTGAAAAGAGTAGTTGGCCAGGAGATAGCTTAACTTTCGATTCCACTAATGAATACGGCGAAGATATCTATGTCTTTACCGCTGATCCAACTGTTTACACTAAATTCATTATTAACGGTAAATCTAACGGTAATTCAGTTCAAACTGTGGATGTTGCCTTCTCAGAAATGACGGGTAACGCATGTTACATCTCTGGTGGAAGTGGAAACGCTCATACCCTAGGATATTGGAATAAATAAAGGAGGAATGATTATGAAAAAGAACAAAATTATCACATCTATTTGTGCATCATTCTTAGCCTTTGGTTCCTTATCTTTAGCGATGTGCTCTTCTAAAGAAGAAGCCAAACAAGAAAACGTTTTTACCACTGATGACCCAGTCATCTATGATGATAAAGATAACACTCTTGTTCCTTATGAAGCTTTACGCGCTAGTGATGACGAACCAGATCCAACTGCGATTATTGAAACCCTTGATGTCGTCAAACTCCATTATTTAAACGATGATGGTAGATGTAATTCACGTAGATTCTATACTTGGGTTGATGGTCTTGATGGTGTTGAAAGAGCTGCTGATAAACATGACACTGTATCAATGGATATCACTCTTAACCTTGAAGAACTCAACTACAAATATGACCCAATTACTGGAAAACATTTAACTTCTTTATGGTTCATCATCAAATTTGGTGGTACATGGGCTGGTCAATCTGACGATATTAAAATTGACTATGCCACATACGCTGAATTTATTGGTGAAAAAGAAGATGGTTTATTAGAATTATGGCTCATTCCTGGCGAAGGTAACGCCATTGAAATCTGCACTAATGAAGAAGAAACCAAAATTCCAAAAATCTCGACTGCAAAGTTTACTGATTGGAAAACTATTCACTGTGTTAGTAGTGCGGATGCGAAAGGCAAAGGTCCTGTTAGTTATAAACTTTATGCTTTTGACGCCAATTATTTAAATAGTGATGCAGCTAGCCAAGTCAAAAACAAAGAATATTATTTGATGAAAGAAAAGAAGACACCTACAAGTGATGCTGATTTCGACATCAAACTTAATTACACCGCTCGTATTAACGTTCAATACCTAATTGAATCTTATTATGAAGGTTACACAAAAGATGAAGGATACCCAGCAAGAAAAGTATTCGTCAGCTTTGAAAATTTATACAAAACCACAAGGTTTAATGAACATTATAACTATAGTGGAAATGACTTAGGTGTTACTTACACCAAAGAAAAGACCACCTTTAAGGTGTGGTCACCAATTTCCGCTGCTGTTACTTTGAAACTTTATTTAAGCGGAAAACCTGCTGCTAATGGTGGTTCTGATGCAGGTAAAACAACGAGAATGTTCTACACTGGTAACGGTGTTTGGGAAGTCTCTATTGCTGGAGATATGACTACTAGACAAGATAGATTCTATAACTACTTAGTCACTAACCCAAACGGCACCAAAATTGAAGCTGTTGACCCATACGCAAAAGCGGTGGGATATAACGGTATTAGAGGTTATATCTATGATAAGGATAGCGAAGAAGCTAATCCTACCGATTGGGATAAGGTTCCATCTATTTGGAACGGAACAACGGGTTATGACATTAAAAACCCACAAGAATTAACAGTTTACGAAGTCCATGTTCGTGATTTGACCATGGATGAATCTTGGGGTGGAACTTCTAAACCCGGCACATTTGACGCCTTTAGTGAAAAAGGTACAAGATACGCTAAAGGTAGTGCGGATGAAGTAACAACTGGTTTTGATCATATTGAAGAACTCGGTGTTAACGCTGTTCAACTTCTTCCTGTCTTCGACTATGATAATGAAGAAGATTACAATAAATATAAATTTAACTGGGGATATAACCCACTTAACTACAACTGTGTTGAAGGTGCATATTCTTCTGATCCAGAAGATCCTTTAGCCAGAATTAGAGAATACAAAAACTTAATCAAAGAATACGCTCTTAATAAGAACCATACCCGTATTATTATGGACGTTGTTTATAATCACGTTAGTAGTGCACCTAACTCTTGCTTTACTAAAATTATGCCTAAATATTATTTCAGATATAATTCTGAATGGGCATATACCGCTGGTAGTGGATGTGCTAATGACGTAAGAACTGAAGCCCCAATGATGAGAAAATACATTGTTGATTCTCTTTGCTGGTGGGCTAGTGAATACAAAATTAAAGGCTTCCGTTTCGACTTAATGGGATTAATTGATACTGAAACCATTAGAGCCGCTAGAGACGCTTTAACCAAAATTGATCCTGATATTTATATTTATGGCGAAGGTTGGTCAAGTGGAGGCACCATCTTTGATGAAGGCGCAACTGGAACCACAACTGAAAACGTTTATAGCATGCTTTATAACACTAATGGTTATGTTGGTTGCTTTAACGATGAAGGTCGTAACGCCATTAGAGGTGGAAACGACTCTGGTTGGGCCGAAAAAGGCAATAAATACCCAACATGGGGATTTGTTAGTAATGGTAAATATGACGCCGCAGGAAAAGCTAACATCATCTTTGATTTAATCAAAGGTTACCATTCAAGAAATAATAACGGTGAGCATAAAGGTGCTAATCCAAATCAAATGATTGCTTATGCAAGTTGTCACGATAATTACACTGTTTATGACCAATTACGTTATTGCTTAGCCACTAAAGGCTATAACGATAAAGATGAAATGGCAACTGGCTACTCTTATCAAGAGCCACTTAGACCAAAAAGCGGTGGTGAACCAGACATTTCTGAATTAGTTTCTGCTTCTATTATGGCACATGGCATTGTCATGGCCTCTAATGGTGTCGCATTTATGCAAGGTGGAGAAGAATTATATCGTACAAAGACTATTACTGATGTCGATATTCCTTCTCAAGGCGTGAAAGCTACTCCTGAATATAAAGAATTAACTAAAGGTGGAGATGAGGCGATTGTTCGTCCTTTCCCCGCTTATATGAACTATAATCCAAAGAACAATCCTGAGGATCCTGGTTATGATCCAAGCGCTCCTATTTCTATTCTTTGCACAGGTGAAGTGAAGATGTATGAGAAAAATGAAATGGTTTCCCATAACTCTTATAAGCTTCCTGACAGTGTTAACTCCTTTAAATGGGATAGAAAAGTGAGTATTGGTTCTACAAGAACCCTTGAAAAATTTGATGCCTGGAAAAAGATGATTGAATTACGTAAGAATTCCGCAAGATTTGACTATGGACAAATGAGTGAACAAGGTGTTCAAGATAACTTCTCAATGTGGGGCAATTGCTCTGAGAATGGCGCGATTGGTATTTATAATCCAAACGGTGTCCACGTTATCTTAGGCACAAGAGAAAATAACGGAACCTCACTTAGTATTGGTCAACAAACCTTTACTTATTCTTCAAAGAATCCTAAGAAATATGATTCTGATACTTTAGAGATGTGGAGCTACTCCATATTCGTCTATAAACTTGGTTAATAATAGGAGGAAACGATGATGAAAAACACTAAATTATTATTCTTATCTTCTTTACTTCTATTATCGCCTTTAGCTTCTTGTGGCACAGTTTTAAAAGATACCGCAAATGAAGTAAATGTAAACGATGCGATGGTCGAAAAAGTTGAATTTGATGTCAACTTCATGACTCTTTCAATTGGTGAGAGCTTTACTCTTAATCCTATTATTACATATGTAGGTGATACACCTGTGGCCGCTGGCGTTTTATGGAGAAGTAGTAATACTAGAGTTGCTACTATTGATAATGGCTTTGTTACTGCGATGGGTGGAGGAACTTGTGTAATTACATTGATGGTTGGTTACAAATCTGCCGCTTGTACAATTTATGTTCCTAAACCAGATAGCCCAGTTGATCCAGTGGATCCAGAAATTCCAGAAGATCCTGATGAATTTACTATTAGATTAAACGCTAGCTCACACACGATGATGATTGGTGAAGAATATTTATTAGTCGCCACCACAAGTGAACCTGCCGATGTTACTTATACGACAAATTCCAGCATTATTCGTGTTGATAATAGTGGACGTGTCATCGCTGATGCCGATGGCACCGCTATTGTTACCGCTACTGCTAATGGAAAAGTCGCAACTTGTACCATTACTGTTATTCCTAATGGAGGAGGCGGACCTGGTGATGAAGACGAAGAAATGAACGCTTGGGTTGTCTTCTTTATCAACTATAACCTCGCTGATGAAGATGACACCACCGGAACAAGAATGCTTGCTTCCTTTAAGTGGTATCAAACTCGTCCAATTGCTGAAAGTGGAAAAGTTCCTGCTACTCCTACAACTGCCCCAACTGATGATTTCCCATATTTCATCGGATGGAGTGATCACTCAATTATTGATACTAAAGATGACCTAATTGATTTATCAACATATTGTGTTGGTACTACTAATGACTTCGTCTTTATCTATGGAATTTGGGCCGATGTCCCACAAGGAGAATTTAACAAATGAGAACTAAATTTAAATTCCTTATTCCTTTAGCTGCTCTTTCTTTAGCATTAACTTCTTGCGGAGGTTCTTCTTTACAAGAGAACGCTAGAGTAAGTAGTAGTATCATTACTGAAGAATGGAGCGAATATTCTCTTCCTATTTCTGAATTTTTATTAGATAAGAAGAATGTTACTTTATATGTTCCAGACGAAAGTAATGATGAGTCTCACCCATCTAGCTATCAATATACTTATTCCGTTCATCCAAAAGATGCGGATCTTTCCTCTTTAGTGTGGGAAGTTGAAAATCCAAATATTGCTTCAATTACGGATGATGGCTTATTAACCGCGGTCAGCGCTGGTAAAACTAATGTTATCGTTAGTGACGCTAAAGGCGGATTTGATGCCATTAAATCCAGTGTTGAAGTTATCAAAAGAATCAAATCATTCACTATTAGTGCTCCTACTACTGATTTAGATTTGAATTCCTCTTATGAATTCGATGTCGCTTTTGAACCAATAGATACCACACAAAATATTCTTAAATATGAAATTAGTGAAGGTGGCGATTCTCTTATCTCTATTAGTAGCAATACTGTTACTACTAAAGGTGAAGAAGGCACAGTAACAGTCACTGTTAGTAGTGATTATTTACCAAATCAAGAACCTGTTGAATTTACTTTTGATATTAAAGACCGTACCGTTCACGTTGAAAGTGTGACACTTTCTTGTGAAACTGACAAAGTTGAAGTTGGTAAGAGTGTCCAACTTGATTGTGAAGTTTTACCTGCTAATGCAAAAGCTATTTCTACTGAAGGTATTTCTTATACTGCTTTAACTCCAGAAATTGCCACAATCGATGAAAATGGTCTTGTTACTGGTATTAAAGAAGGTGAAGCTAAATTCAAAGCTCACTGTGAAGAAGATTCCGAAGAATTCACCTTAGATGTCTATCAAGTATATGCAACCGCAATTCATATTGAAGACGTTATCGGTGATGAAATTAATCTTTCTAATGCTAGTGATGCAAAAGCTGAATATCAATTAGTCATCTCTTATGATGATGAAAATGGTGGACATAACCCAAGTAAGATGAACGCCATGTATTCAACCTTAAATGATAAAGTAGCAACTGTTGACCCATTAACTGGTTTAATCACCGCTAAAGGTCCAGGATCTACAACTATTAAAATTTCAACATTAGGTAGAGATGATGTCGAAATCAGTGCTTCTATTACTGTTAATGTTGAATTCTATTGTACTTCTATTTCTATTTCTGGTACTAAAGAGATGTATCTCGATGATGATCCAGTTGTTTTAACTGCTAATCTCATTCCAGAAAATATTTCTGACAAGACAGTTACTTGGACTGCTAACCCTGCTTCTAAAGTCTTGTTACAAGAAGATGGTAACAAGGTTACTGTTACTCCTTTAGACTTTGGACCAGTCATTATTACCGCTAGCTGTGGTTTAGCAACTAACACACATACTCTTACAATTAAAGAACGTCCAGTCTTATTCGAATACGCGCACGTCTATTTAAGAGGTAATAAGAACTTCTCTAAACCTCTTGAAGTCAGTGCTGCTACTAGTGAATATGATGCTTGGACACAAGCTAAATACGCTTATAAGTTTGGCGATATGAGTGACACTGGAGAAGGCTACATTCAATCTTCTGTCACCATGTATTTAACCGCTGGCGATGAATTCAAGTTCTACGTCCATAACACTGTTGATTCCGCTGTTTCTGATGATAGTAGCTGGATTCAAAGATATGAAGAAAGCGATCCAGATCGTGAACATGTACAAAATGCTGGTGCGTTTGCTAATGGCTTACTTGCCTTTACAAGTACTGCTAGAGACGCTAACGTCAAAGTCATGAGTACTGGTTATTACAATATTTACGCTAAACAATATGATGATGGTTTCTATCAATTCTATCTTGAAGATGGCTCCTTAAATGTTTCTAAGACATATTTAGAAGTATTAGCAGGAGAAGAAGAAACATTTGAAATCCATAACTGGTTAGCTGACCACTTAATCGTTGAAAGCAATAACCCATTAATCGCTAGCGTCACTGTTAGTGAAAACGGAATTGCTACTGTTACTGGTCACGCTGAAGGTAGTGTCATTATCACTGTCACCGACACTGTTAAATCATTTGAAATTAAAGTTAATGTTTATGAAGGCTCATTCCCAGTAGATGTACCAGATCATAATGGTTACTATCTTGTTGGAAGTAAGACAGACTATAAATATAAAGGCGCTACTGAAATCCCAGAATTATTACATCCTGATTTCTATGGTAATGTTGCGGTATTACGTAACTATCCAGCAACAAGCGGTGAAATTATCAAAGCACGTTATTACAACGAAGGCGAAGGTAAAGATGCTTGGGGCTTTGGTCATCCAGCAGAAGGTTTAGGCTCTGTTGATAATGAAGGTAATTTTGTACTACTTGTTACTGCAAATATTGATATCTATGTGAAGTGGGAAGGCGAACAATTAGAATTCTATGTCGCTGAACACACTGAACCAGATGTTCCTGAACATAATGGTTACTATCTTGTTGGCAGTAAGAACAACTTTAAATATGCGAACTCTACTGAAGTTCCTTCATTAGATAAGCCAGATAAAGACGGTAACGTCGCTATCTTAAAAGGTTATGAAGCTAGTAAAGATGAAGCCATTAAAGTTCGTTATTATAACTTAGAAGAAGGCAAAGACGATTGGTCAAGCACTATCGCCGTTGAAGGCTTAGGTGAACTTGATGATATGGGTAACTTCGTCCTTCTTAAAGATGCTTCAATTGATATCTATGTTAAATGGGAAGGTGACACACTCATGTTCTATGTTGCTGAACATAGTGGTCCTTCTCCAGAAGAAGACTTACCAGAAGTTACTGGATATTACTTAGTTGGTAGCAAGACCAATTATAAATTCTTAGGCGCTCCAATTATTCCAGAACTTTCTGAAGCTGATAAAGATGGTAATATCGCTATCCTTTATAAGCACTCTGTTGAAAAAGATGAAACCATCAAAGTTCACTATTATAATTTAGAGAAATCTGAAGACAAGTGGGGTTCCACAGTCGCTGTTGAAGGTTTGGGCGAACTCGATGAAAGTGGTAACTTCAAGTTCTTAAAAGATGCTCATATTAACGTATTTGTTAAGTATGAAGGCGATGCCCTTAAATTCTACATCGCTGAATATCAAGAACCAGGTCCAGGACCTGAGCAAGATCTTCCAGAAGTTACTGGTTATTACTTAGTTGGTAGTAAGACTGATTATAAGTTTGCGGGCGCAACTATGATTCCTGAACTTTCCGAAGCTGATAAGGACGGAAATATCGCCATCCTATATAATCATGCGGTAGAAAAAGATGAAACCATCAAAGTCCATTACTATAACTTAGAGAAATCTGAAGATAAATGGGGTTCTACAGTCGCCGTTGAAGGCTTAGGTGAACTTGATGATGATGGTAACTTCAAATTACTCAAAGACGCAAATATCAATGTCTTTGTGAAATATGAAGGCGATGTCCTTAAGTTCTACGTTGCCGAATATCAAGCACCAGATGTTCCTGCAGTTACTGGATATTATTTAGTTGGTAGTAAAACTAACTTTAAATACGCTGGTAGTACTATGGTTCCAGAACTTTCTGAAGTTGATAAAGATGGTAACATTGCTATTTTAAAAGGATATACTGCTACCGCTGGAGAAAAGATCAAGGTTAGATATCATAATCTTGAAAAGAACGAAGATGTCTGGTCTCAAGCTGGTAATGACACCATAGCGGGTTTAGGTAGTAGAGATAGTGATGGTAACTTCGTCCTAACAGTGGACGCTACCATTGATATCTATGTTAAATGGTCAGGCAATAATCTTCTCTTCTACGTTGCCCTTCATGCTTAATATCATTTAAAACAAATATGCGAGTCGCTACTATTGTTATTCTAACAATCTGCTATTCCGCTATTTGGGCAGCCTTACTATTCATCGTTGTTGGGTTTTTCATACCAAACCCAGTAAGATTTAATAGAAAACTAAGAGGTGTTGTCATTCCTTATAAAAATGATGATCGTTATATAAAAGAAGCGTTATATTACGACATGATTGATGACGATTAATCAATATCATATTTATACGCATATAGGCAGGGTTTAAGCCCTGCTTTTGCATTCTTTATATAATAAAGTTGTCCAACATAAATTAGAGGTTTATAATATAAAAGAATTAATTTTTACATCAATATAAAAAAGGAGATTTTTAATATGAAGAAAAAATCACTTATATTAACAACTGCTTTTGCTATGGTTTTAGGTGTTGGTGTAGCCGTTGGTGCACATCAAAGCAAAGCAGGTGTTAAGGAAGTCGGGGCTGCCACAGAGACGAGAGTTTATTACGCAGTTCCATCTAATGTCGTTGGTTCTTATACGGTTAAGTTAAACATTAATCGTCAAGGAGACGCTGAAAACTGGATGCAATATACGATGTCTAGAAATGGTGACAACACTCAAGATGGAAAATTGTTGTATGTCGTCGATTACACCGATTTATATAATGGAGTTGGTGTGATGCAATTCCAATTATACGATGGTGAAACATGGAAGAGCCAAGAACAACCTATTTCAAGCTGGACATTTGCTACTGAATATAATGGCAAAGTTTATGTTTATGGATCTGGTTGGGCTGACTACAATCCTGATACTGAACCAGTACCTGAAGTTAAGTATTACTACTCATTAAATGGTGCTGAAGATGTTGAAATGCTTCCTCATAACGCATCCGAAGTTAAATCAGCTGAGTTATCATTTAAAGTTGGAGACAAATTAACATTTAAGAAGGCAGCAGAAAGTTACACTGTTAATCCTAAAGATGATGCTGCCGAAACTACTGTTGAATTAGTTGATGACGAATTAGTTTTTGTCCAAGACTATACTGGTGTCTTATATTTAGACATTTCTGGTGCAACAGGTAAATTATGGGCAGGCAATTTTGCTGAAGGATATTATCTCAATGGTTCTTACAGTGGATGGAACATTAAGCACGCTGCAAAAGCATCAGAACAATCTGAAGATCCAGGAACATTTGAAGTAATTGATATTGAATTGGCTGATAATGCAGAAGTCAAATTCTTTCATAAAGTTGATGATACAAAAGCTTCCGCAATTAATATTAATTCTGATAAATTACTCATTGGTGAAGGCGTTGACGCTGAAATCGAAGGAGAATATGGTAATTTAAAATTTAATTCTGGTGGACATTTTGACCTTTATCTCAACACAGAAGATTCTAACTATTTAGCTGTTGAAAAGCATGGTGAACCAGAACCAGTAGATCCAGACGTTCCAGAACATGATGGTTATTACATTGTTGGTAGTAAGAGCGAATGGAAGTACGCTGGTGCTACAGAATTAACTGGCGGAGAGGATGAGCAAAACTACGCCAAATTATTAAATTACACTGTCTCTGTAGGTGAATCATTCAAAGTTCGTAGCCACTTAAGTGGTGTTGATACATGGTTCTCAATCAATGGTGCTGAAGGTGATGAAGGTAATTATTCTTCTGAAACCGAAAAGGCCGTTGATATCTTTGCTTCTAAAGATGGAAAATTATATGTTTTCGATCATTCTGAACCAGTTCAAGCACCAAAATATTATTATTCCTTAAATGGTGCTGCTGATGTTGAAATGACACCTAACGGTGAAACAGAAGTTATGTCTGCCGCGTTATCGTTTAAAGCAGGTGACGAATTAACATTCAAAGTTTCAGAATCACCATATGAAGAAAAAACAACATATGCCGCCGAACCAAAAGAAGACGTTCAATATACTAACGTTGAATTAGTCGAAAACAAACTAGTCTTTGCTCAAGATTTTAGTGGATCCTTATATCTCAATATTGAAGGTGAAACAGGTAAATTATGGGCCGGACATTTAGAAGGCTACTATTTAGTTGGTACACATTGTGGTTGGAACGTTAAACACGGTATTAAAGCTCCAGAAAAAGCCGGAGAAGCAGGAACATATGTTCTCGCTGGTGTTGAACTTGCTGCTAATGCAGAAGTTAAATTCTATCATTTTGGTGATGCAGTTTATGAAGATCCATCACAAGGCTATATTGCGATTGATCCTGAAAAATTACATATCGCAGAAGGTATTAGTGCTGAAATAACTGAAGAAGATGGAAATCTTAAATTCAACGCTGGCGGATGCTTCGACATCTATCTCAATACAAATGACGGTAACTATTTATCCGTTGAAAAAAATGGTTATACTCCAGCAGATTTAGATGACTTCTTAACCAAATTTGATAACGATCTCTCTGTTGTTTGTAACACCTTAGGTAGTGATGATTATCTCATTAAATTAAAGGGTGAATGGTCACGTCAAAGCTCTGCATTCAAGTTATTATCCGCCGCTGATCAAAAAACAATTCATGATGCCGGATTTGATTACGAAGGCGAAGGCAAATTAGGCACAATGATTGCCAAATATCGTTACATTGTTAATAAATACGGCACAGCTGAATTTAATGACTTTATTTGGAATCAAGACGTTGTAGTAGTTGGTAATTCTATGCCTGAATTAAGCACAGATAGCAACGTTATGTTAATTGTTATTATCACTATTTCCGCTGTTAGTGTTGCCTCTCTTGGCGCATTATTAATCCTCAAAAAGAAGAAAAGAAAATAAGAAATTTCTGATCTAAAAAATAGGTCATTGTAACGCTGATTACAATGGCCGGCTCTATTAACTAAAGTGGGGGATTAGTGGGGAGTTCCCATAAAACCATTCACTAGAGTGGGGAGCAAAATATAAGAGGGATTCG